>DATLAW010000303.1:0-6211 GCA_035527255.1 Thermohalobaculum sp.
CAGAATTATGGCCCAATTACGTTGGAGTGTCACTGAAAGTATTGGTTATGGGTTAACCATCAGCGGGCCCGATCTGCGGTTTCCCGTGCGAAATGACGACGCTATGAGACGGCCCGGTTCAATCGGACAGATGCGGATTTCGAGGGGAAAAATACATGGCAAGACGCCTATCGGACTTCACGACGCTGACTTTCGACTGCTATGGCACACTGATCGATTGGGAGAGCGGCATTTGGGACGCTTATCAGGCACTGATTGTGGCCAGCGGTCGCGATGACATCACGCGGGATGCAGCGTTGGTCGTCCATGCCGAGCTGGAGTCAGCGCAGCAGGCGGCAACGCCGGGGATGCTGTATCCAGAGCTGCTGAGCTGCGTCCATCGTGGGTTTGCGAACCACTATGGCATTGATACGACAACCGAAATGGACATCTCGTTTGGCGCTTCTCTGCTTCATTGGCCGGCTTTCCCGGACACCGCGGACGCGCTGAGGCGGCTCAGGAAACACTACAAGCTGGTGATCCTATCGAACGTCAACCGGGCCGGATTTGCCGCTGCGAACCGCAAGTTGGGAGTGAGCTTTGACGCCATCTACACCGCTGAGGATATTGGATCATACAAGCCCGACAGGCGCAATTTCGAGCATATGCTGAAGCGGCTGGCGGTCGACCAAGGGGTCGCGCAGGGCCAGATCCTGCACACCGCCCAAAGCCTGTTTCACGACCATGTTCCAGCCGGTGACTTCGGCCTGGCCCGCGCCTGGATCGACCGCCAGGGATTGTCCAGCGGCGACAACTGGGGCGCGACGGCGAAAGTCGCCGAGAGGCCACAGGTAGATTTCCTGTTCCCAACGATGATCGCGATGGCCGAGGCGGTGGACACGGAGATAAGCGGCTGAGCTGTCCCCTCACCCCGCCCGCTGGTCCGGCAACTGGTACGCCATCCCGTCCAGCACCTGGCGCAGTCTCAGCTTCGAGATCTTCCCGGTCGCGGTGTGGGGAATCTCGTCGACATAAATCACATCGTCTGGCAGTTGCCACTTGGCAAAATGAGGACGCAGGCGGTCGATAATTTCGGCGGCGGGCGGCTGCTTGCCCTTGTGCGCCACCACCACCAGCACCGGGCGCTCGTCCCATTTCGGGTGCGGCACACCGATCGCCGCCGCCTCGGCGACATCCGGGTGGCCGAGGGCGTAGTTTTCCATCTCGATCGAACTGATCCACTCGCCACCGGACTTGATCACGTCCTTGAAACGGTCAGTAATGCGGACATAGCCAAGCGGGCTGATGGTCGCGGCGTCGCCGGTGTCGAACCATTGTTCGGCGTCGATGATGTCGGCTTCGTGCTTGAGGTAGCGCCGCACCACGCCGGGGCCGCGAACCAGCAGGTGGCCCTGGGCCTCGCCGTCCCATGGCAGCTCGCTACCGTCGTCGTCGCGGATCGCCAGATCGACGGTGAAGGGCGGATGGCCGACCGTTAACTGGGCCTCGAGCTGACCATCGTCTGGCAAGGCGGCAATTTCGGGTTTGAAACTGCACAGCGTGCCGAGCGGCGAGGTTTCGGTCATGCCCCAGGCGTGCAGCACCCGCACACCATAGTCGTTCTGGAACGCCTCGATTACCGCCTTCGGACAGGACGAGCCGCCGATCACCACCCGATCGAGATGCGGCAGCTTCAGGTCGTTGGCGCGCAGATGGGTCAACAGCATCAGCCAGACCGTCGGCACCGCCGCCGTGATCGTGACGCCGTGGCCCAGCATCTCATACAGGCTGGCCGGGTCGAGCTGGCGGCCCGGCATCACCATGGCGGAGCCAGCCATCGGCGCAGAGAAGGCCGTCGACCAGCCATTGGCATGGAACATCGGCACCACCGGCATCAGCACGTCGTTGCAGGACAGCGAAAGCATGTCGCGCTGAACGAAGACCATGGCGTGCAGCACGTTCGAGCGGTGCGAATAGACCACACCCTTGGGCTCGCCCGTGGTGCCGGAGGTATAGCAGATGCCGCAGGCGGCGCGTTCGTCTACAGCGACCCAGGTGGCATCGTCGGTCTCCGCCGCGACGATCTCCTCGTAGCAATGGACATTCGCCAGGCTGGTCTCGGGCATATTCGCCCGGTCGGTCATCACCACATAGCCGCGGACGTTCGGCAGCTCGGCAGCCACCGCCTCGAGGATCGGCACCAGGTCGAGGTCGCAAAACAGCCAGCGGTCCTCGGCGTGGTTGATGACGTAAAGAAGCTGCTCACGTGATAGGCGCGGGTTCAGCGAATGCAGCACGGCACCGGCGCCGGGAACGCCGTACCAGACCTCGATATGGCGGGCGGTGTTCCAGGCCATACAGCCGACAGCTTCGCCGGGCTGGATGCCAAGACGCACCAGCGCCTGGGACAGCTTCAGCGCCTGGGTCCGGGTGTCCGCCCAATTGGTCCGGGTCACCGGCCCCTCGACCGATCGGCTGATGATGGCCCTGCCAGCGTGATATTTCGCGGCGTGATCAATGATCGACGAGACCCGGAGCGGCCAGTCCTGCATCAGCCCCAGCATGTGATGTTCTCCCTCAAATTATTTTTTTGTCGGACGTTTGACGCAACGGCCAATCTAACATCGGTTTCGGCGCTGTGAAGACCAAGCTTGCGCCGCGGCGGCGGCTCAGCCAAGGTTTTTCGGCGGCATTGGGCCGCGGTCATCTGGATTTTCGTTAATGAACCCTACCGCTGTCGGTGCGCTTTGGATCATCGGGGGCACCTCGCTGATCGCGCTTTCCGACAATTTTGTCACCGGCCTGTCGCGCGAGATGGGGTTGTGGCAGTTCCACATGCTGCGCTCGGCCATGGTGATCCCGGTTGCATTTCTGCTTGCCGTGGTGACCGGGCAGGCGCGGGCGATCTGGCCGGTGGCGCCGGTTCAGGTGATGCAGCGAAGCCTGTTCGGGATGATCGGCCTGATGATGTATTTCGCCGCATTGCCAGCCGTTGGCATCGCCCAGGCTGCGGGCGGGTTTTTCACGGCACCCATCTGGGTCGCAGTTCTATCGGCGCTGTTTTTCGGCGAGCGGGTTGGGCCACGGCGGATCGTTGGCGTGGTGATCGGGTTTGGTGGGGTGTGTCTGGTGCTTGGGGTCGGCGCCCAGCCGATCGAGCCGATGGCTTTGGTGGCGGTGGCGGGCGGTGTCTCGTGGGCGATGAACGTCATCTGGGTCCGGCGCTATTGCATGAACGAGACAGCCATTTGCCTGGCGGTGTGGCAGTTCATCGCGCTGTTTCTGGCCGGGTTGGTCGGGCTGGGGCTGGTGCCCTGGTTGGGGTCGGTTCTGGAGGGCGTGCCGGGCACCGAATTCGCCTCCCTGCCCTGGCAGCCGGTCGTGTGGGAAACTATGGCTGCAGTGTTCGTGATTGGGCTTGCGGGGATCACCTCGACCGCCTGCATGGCCCAAGGCTACAAGATGGGTGCTGCCTCGATCATGGGTCTGTTCGATTTCAGCTTCCTGTTCTGGGCGCCGCTGTTCGCTTGGTTGATCTGGGGTGATACGGTCAGTCTGCGGATGGCCGCCGGCATGGGGCTGATCGTCATCGCCGGGGCGCTGGCGCTGTGGTCCGGCGCCCGTGTTGTTGAAACCGATAACGTCTGAAACCGCTGTCACGCGGCGGCGTTAAGGTTTCGCTAACTAATTCCGAAGAGCGTGAATGTTAAGCGATTCTTAATGGCTGGGATCGGGGAAACCTTTTTCGTCTAGCGGATAGCGATCGTGACCCTTTGGCTGAACAAGATGTCGTTCGGCTCCGGGGCGGTCGCGGCTTTTCTGGTGATCTCGGCCCAGGGTCTTTTCGCCCTCACCGACAGCTTTGCTCCTTTGGTCGCCAATGACATGTCGATCTGGCAGTTTCAGGCGATCCGGGCCGCGCTGATGCTGCCGGTCGCTTTTGCCGTGGCGGTGATGTTCGGCTCGTGGCAACGCATCCTGCCGCGCTCGCGGGGACCGGTGGCATTACGCACCGTGCTGAACGTGCTGGCGCTGGGGGCGTATTTCGCGGTGCTGCCAGTACTGCCGTTTGGTCAGGCGGCGGCTGGGTTTTTCACCACACCGATCTGGGTGGTGATCTACCTCAGCCTATCCGGTGGCGGCGCGCCCGACCGGCGAATGTGGCTCACGCTCGGCCTTGGCTTTGGTGGTGCCGCGTTGGCGGTGGGGGTCGGCGGCGAGCTCAATCCGCTGGCGTTGGTGCCGGTTGTGGCCGGGGCCGTGAACGCGGCCTCGATCCTGATAACCAACCGTCATTGCCGCGACGAAGACGCCTGTGCGCTGTTGTTCTGGAGCATCGCCGGGTTTCTCGCCCTCGGTCTCGTCGGCGTCGCAGTGGCGGTTCTCGCCGACACCGGGGCGATGCCCGGGACGACCGGGGCTGTGCTGTTCGTACAGCCGACGGCGGTGGGATTCGAAATGCTGCTGTTGTCTGCGGCGCTGGGCCTGTCGTCGATTATCGGGACGGGGCTGCTGATGCGGGGCTATCAGATGGGCAAGAATGCCTCGGTGGCGCTGTTTGACTATTCCTATCTGGTCTGGGCGGCGGTGGTTTCGGCGACCATATGGGGTCAGGCGCCGACAGCAACCGGGTTGGCCGGGCTGGGGCTGATCATGCTGGCTGGCATGGTTGCGGTCGCACCGAGGCGGCGGGCGGTGGCAATTGCGGGGCAGTGAGGCGGCGCCCCTGGCGGTGACCCAACGCTCCGAGCGGCGGGGTGGGCCGGGGTTGGATTGGTCGGGGTTGGATCGGTTGGAACCGCCGCTCAATGGAAATCCCGGCTCGGGAACAACTGACGGGCCTGATCGCGCGGATGGCGGGCACGGGGTGGTGGGGCAGCCTGCATCGCCACGCTTGCAGTGCCCGGTGGCAGACCCAACTGGTCGAGCAGGGGTGACAGGTTCTCGACCTTTCCTGCAATCAGGTGGTAGACCGAGCCCTCGCGCTGCAGCTTGCCGGTGACGCGCAGCAGCCGCCCGGCGATCACCGCGCGGCGGAAGCGCTCGTAGGCCTTCGGCCAGACGATGACGTTGACCACCCCGGTCTCGTCCTCCAGCGTGATGAAGATCACGCCGGAAGCAGTGCCGGGGCGTTGGCGGGTGATTACCAGCCCGGTGGCGGCGATGCCGGCTCCATCCGGAGTGTCAGCGATGCGGGCAGCCGTGTGGCTGGGGGGGCGCCCGGTGCTCAGGCGCTCACGCAGCAGCGCCAGCGGGTGGGCGCGGAGGCTGAGGCGCAAGCTGCGGTAGTCCTCGATCACCTGTTCGCCGAGGCTGGGGATGGGCAACCGGGCGGGCGGCTCAATCAGGCCCTCGCCGTCGGGGAACAGCGGCAGGGGCGCGCCGCCGGTCAGCGCGCGGGCCTCCCACAACGCTTCGCGGCGCTCGAGCCCCGAAGGGGCACCAGAGGCGTTGAAAGCATCCGCATTGGCCAATTTGGTGATCGCGGCGCGGCTCAGCCCGGCGCGGCGCCACAGGGCCTCGATATCCGGGTAGCCATTGCCACGGGCGGCCGAGATCCACTGGCCGTCCTCCTCGCGCAATCCCTTGACCTGGCGCAAACCCAGGCGCAACGCCATTCCACCTCCGGCGCTGGGCTCCAGCGTGCAATTCCAATACGAAGCGTTGATGCAAACCGGACGAACCTCGACGCCGTGTTCCCGCGCGTCACGGACGATCTGGGCAGGGGCATAGAAGCCCATCGGTTGCGAGTTCAACAGGGCACAGGCGAAGACGCCTGGGTGATGGCGTTTCAACCAGGCCGAGGCATAGACCAGCAAGGCGAAACTGGCCGCGTGGCTTTCGGGAAAGCCGTATTCGCCAAAACCCTCGATCTGGCTGAAACAGCGCTCGGCGAAATCGCGCTCATAGCCGCGTGTCACCATGCCCTCGATAAAACGGTCGCGGAAGCTCGAGATGGTGCCGGTCTTGCGGAAGGTGGCGAGCGAGCGGCGCAGGCGATCTGCCTCCTCCGCAGTGAAGCCAGCCGCAACGATGGCAATGCGCATCGCTTGTTCCTGGAACAGCGGCACGCCGAGGGTCTTGCCGAGGACTTCGCGCAGCTCATCGGAGGGGAACTCGACCGCCTCCAGCCCCTGACGGCGGCGGATGAAGGGGTGCACCATGTCGCCCTGGATCGGGCCGGGGCGGATGATCGCGACCTCGATGACCAGATCGTAGAAATTGCGTGGCA
>DATLAW010000304.1:0-2636 GCA_035527255.1 Thermohalobaculum sp.
TTGACGTCGTCGGGGCAGCGGCGTTCGCCGCCATAGCCTCTCGGGAACCACTTCATGGGCGAACCTCCCTGAGCAGGGCGGCATAGCCGGCCACATCGATGGCCGAGTCCGCATGGGCCGGATCATGGGCAAGGCGGGCCAGCTTCACATCGATCATGCACAGCGCCACCTGCGCCGGGCTGATATCGACGCCCAGTGTCATCGACCAGCGTGCGGCGATGATGGCGAGCACCTGGTGCGCGTCGCCGTAGCTTGCGCCACGCTGCTGCAGGATGGCGGCAGCGTCGTGCAGGAGTTGCTGGGCCTGTCTCATGCCACACCCCCTTTCGTCTCCAGCGCCCACATCAGCACGGCGATGGCATCGGCCTCGTTGTCATCGGCCGGGCTGAAGCCGCGAGCGCGAGCTGCCACAATCATCGCCTGCTTCGGCGCATTGCCCTTGCCGGTGGCGTGGCGCTTGATGGTGCCCACGGGCACGCCCTCGTAAGGCACGCCGCGCAGTTCGGCCCATGATGTCAGCACACCCAGCAGACCGCCGTAGACGTGTGAGGCGTCGACGCCCTTATGATTTCTGACTTCTTCGAACCAAATCGCCTCAATCGGCCCAGACAGCCGATCAATCTCGGTGAGCCAGTTGGTCAGCCGCAGGTAGCGCATGCCGCCGCCGTCATAGCGGCCGGGCCTGAAGCTGACGGTGCCGCTGGTGATCAAACCGTCAGGCGCACGCAGCGCCCAGCCGGTGGTGGTGCCAAGGTCGAGGGCGAGGATGGTTTGCCCTGGTTTTGGAGATTGGGTCATGACGACCTCCTCTTCGCTGTGATGAGCGAGGCGAGAGGGCTGGCCGGTGAAGGCTGCAGTCTCGCCAGGCCCCGAAGGGTGGTCTGTTCATGTCAGGTGCCAAGCGGTTTTGGACCGCGAGGACTTCTTTCAATTCCTTCAACGGGGCATCTTGAAAGAAGTTTGCCCCTAAGCTGTTGATCCATATATATATTATAACTTCTTTCAATATTTCAATTATTTCAATAGGTACCTCTTCCATATTTCTAGCCGCGCGCACGAGCACACACATATACAGGGATCCCCTTGAAAGATTGAAAGAAGTGAAGGAAGTCAAAAACACCAGCTGAAACAATGACTTAGACCTCAACTTATTTCAATTGAAGAAAACCCCGTTTTGAAGGAAGCCTATTGGTCACCTGACAACACGGTAAACCATTGCCCTGCGACCACCGGTGTCGCGCATGCAGGTGGTGATATCCCCACTTTCGATCAGCGTTTCTAAAATCTCATTTCGGTCTCGGGATTTCAACCATTGCGAGGCCCGGGTGATCTCGGATTTGATGATTCCCTTGGCTCCTGCTGCGCGGATGATCTCCTTCAGCCGCTTCAGATGCGCCTCGGTCTCGGTGTCCGCAACATGCCGCTCGACCGCCTCGATGGTCTTCTTCGCATGGTGCCGCACGAAGCCGATGGCCCAGTCCGCTGCCGACAGGTCGATTAGCGGCGCAAGCGGATCGCGCCCAACCGCCACGATGAGCGCCAGCTTCAGGGCGTTTTCACCAATGCGCGCCAGGATCGCGGTATTGGCCGTTCCCCTTGCGGCGCGCAGTTCCTGGGTCAGCTCATCGCTGAGGGCTGCAAATCTCGCACGTGCCTCCTTACTCATCGGCACAATCGCCGGGTTGACGGCGGTATTGTCACCAGAGATCTTGCCCATGAGGTTGCCAGCGTTCACATCGGCACCGGCTGCGATGCGTTGCAAACCCTCGAGCAAGGCTGGCGGGGCCTGTCGAATGCCGGCTGCGGTGTTCTCGTCCGGGTAATCCTCATCGCTGGGCAGGATCAGGAAACGCGCGAGCGAGCCGTCGACGACGTTTGCCCCCTGCAACGCCCCCCAGAAGTGCAATGGCGTCGTCGTGCCATAGACGCAAAGACAGGGCTGAACGATGTCGCGCCGCTCGTTCGACCCATCACGGTTGGCATATTCCGCGCCAAGAAAAATGCCGCCTGCTGCGGTGTAGAGCTCGGTCATGTTGTCGAGGATCTCGGTGATATGACGCGGACTGCGCCGTCGATCGGCTGCCGCCGCCAAGAACATGCCGAATTCGTCGATCTGAAACAGGATCGCTGGCTGGCGGTGCAGCGCGGTCAGTAAACCCGCCCCGGAGGCGATCTTGTTGCCGCCAAGGTGATGAGCAAGCCCCGACTCGAAGAAGACCTCGTTGATGATCTCGCGGGCGTGGTTCTTGCCCGATCCGCTATCGGCGATGCCCACCACATACAGGTTCGAACGCAAATTGCTTTCGGTGCGGTATTGCCGCCCCATCAGCGCGCCGATCGCACAAAGGCTGGCCCCGAGCGACAGAAGCGGCTGCGGACGCCGGGCTGTCGAGAGCATGTACTCCGTCAGATCACCTACCAACCCGTCCGGCATGACCAGCGTGAACGCCGGGCTTGCCGGGGTGTCACCGCCCTGGTCGGGCTGAATGCCCAATCTCGACAACAGCCCCGCCGCCGGATGCGCGCCATCGCAGGCTAGGGATCCATCAAGGCGCAAATCGCTATCGGGCTGCCATCCGCGTTCCATCGCGAGGTGGTAGATCGTACCTGCGCCAATGCGGTCGGGTTTGAAGCTG
>DATLAW010000305.1:0-8777 GCA_035527255.1 Thermohalobaculum sp.
TTGTCGTTCGCCGAGCCGGTGAATGAAATCTGATCACCCAGGATGAAGACCGCGCCATTGGCGGGAGAAGTGATCGACGCTACCGGCGAGGAATTCCCGCCAGACCCGGAATCGGGAGCGCCCATCGAGATCTCGAAATCGAAACCGCCGCCGACGCCCAGATTGGAACTGTCGTCGGCTGGGAACACGCGGAATCGGAATGTGCCGGCGCTCGGCGGAATGAAATGTACCACTTCGGCGCGCCCGATCGTACCGCATTCGCCCCGGGCTGGGCATTCGCTGAACGTAACTTCGCCCGAGCCGGCCGCGACCTGCGACCAGGAACCCGGGGTCACCTCCCGCTCAAGAATGACCTCCAGATCCGGCGACCAGACGTTTTCCGGGATCCAGCAATCAGAGCCGAACCAAAACAGGCAGCCTTCGACGAAAGTTCCGTTGATGGTCGCGGTTCCGGCAATTGGTAATCCGACCAGGTCCGGGGTAACCGTGAATTCCTCGGTCCAGTTGCCGAAATCGGCGACGGTCTGATTGGCCAGCGAAATGGCGCCCGGATAGGCGTTCGGGACGTAGCTGGTGACGAGCGGATCGGCCTCGGCTACCGCGCTATAGGCGTCGATGACACCGTGGCCATATTCGTTGTCGATGCCAGGGGCGCCGCGGTCGTGGGCGGTGGAGGCTAGGATGTTCCGGACCTTGACATGGGGCAGTCCATCAGCGTTCGCGAGTACGAGAGTCGGATCGGCTTCGAGCATCAGGGCGATGACGCCGGAGACGAAGGGGGCCGACATGGAAGTACCGCTGGCGATCGCGTAGGCGTTAGCGGTGCTTCCTATATAAGACGACAATACTTTCGATCCAGGCCCGACGATGTCGGGCTTTATTCTGATCGCAGCGCCATTGCTGTCAACGACCGGACCGCGGCTGGAGAAAGAATTCAGATATAGTCCATCGTCCTGCCAATTGGTCGACGGATCACCGGTCCACTCAGCCGCCGAGCCCACGGTTATAGCATTTTCCGCAACGCCGGGGGTTCCGACCGTGCTCCACAGCGCACCGGAATTTCCGGCGGAAACCACAACGATCTTGGGCGTGTTGGACTGGCTGCAGGTGGGCGAAGACGCGGAATCGGCGACGCAGTTGACCGCAATGCTCAATGGGTCGGTTCCGTCGGTACCGGGTCCGCCAAGGCTCATCGACAGGATGTCGACGTCATTTCGGCCAGCGCACCACTCGATCCCCTCGATGACCTGAGCGTCGCTGCCGCTGCCGTTTGCGTCCAGAACCTTTGCCACGACAAGGCTTGCGCCGGGCGCAACGCCGATCGCGTCGTCAGCGAGCGAGGTTCCACCAACGCCATCGCCGGTCGAAATTCCGGAGACATGAGTGCCATGGCCCTGATCGTCGTACGGCTCCAGTTGACCGTTGACCGCGTCGTGAAACTCCTGCGGACCAAGCAGCGTCAAACCCGGCCCCTTGGTGTTGAACTGTTCATGCGAAGCATCGACCCCGGTGTCGATCACACAGATAGTGACCCCGGACCCGTCAAAACCGAAATCGGCCCGCGCGGCGGTGACGCCCATGTCGTCATTTGAGGGAATGTCGAATGCGCTCACCGTGGCGTTCTCGGAAATCTTGAACAGGCCATTTGCCCGCGATAGGCCGCGAATTTGCCCGGCCGTCAGCGACGCCTGAAAGCCATTGATCACCGTAAACTCTCGTGTGACAGTGAATGGACCCGCAGCTGCCCGGCCACGGCCGACCGCATTCGGCCCCTCGAAAATCACGATAACGTCAAACCGTTCGCCATTTCCGCGCCCCGCCATGCGTGCGGCGAGACCGTCTTCGATCCGGTCACGATTGACGTCGGCGCGCTGATTTGCGACGGCAGCACCCGGCGGCGGGGTCGGGGCGGCGCCGGGCGGCGTCTCGATCGACGCGGCCGCTGCTGGGCCAGCCAACAGCAGCGCCAGCCCGAAAGCACTTGCAATGAGTATTATCGCCGCGAAGATGGCTTCGAGTTTCGGCATCCAGCCTTCGGCAAGACCCAAAGGCCGAGTAGCACCTGAACTCGCGAAGTTGCCGTCACGATTACCGCCATTGCCGTTCATGTTCATCGCGAATCCCCCGGGACCAAATACAAACCAGACCGCCGCCCGCGAGCCTCGCACGACCTCTTTTGAGGCTCTCATCTGCACAAAGACTATCACAACCAAAGATTGAATCAAAATGCCGAGTCCATTGATCCCATGGATTTTTGTGCGTTTTTGAAGCGAATTCCCGGCTTGGCAACAATAAGTTTAAAATCAAAACTCAAGAGATCACATTAAGATACTAATCGCCCTTATAAAATTTCTTGCAGGAATTGGATCAATCCGGTGATTCGGCGGTCGATATAGGCTGGCGCGGTGGCGCCAGCCTGATGGCACAGCCAGACAGTGGCCATGCCCAGGGTCTTCGGCACCTCGAGGTTCCGGGCATCGTCTTCGACCATTGCGGCGCGGTTGGGGTCGTGCCCAGACAGCCGGATGATGCGGTCATAAGCATCAGCCTGCGGCTTTGGCACCAACGCCTTGTCCTCGATGGCGTAGACCGCATTGAACACTCCCTCCAACCCGCGCGCCGCCAGCACCCGAGCAGCATGCGAGCGAGCACCGTTGGTGTGGACGATCTTGGTACCCGGCAGGCGGCGGATCGCGGTGGCGAGCTCGGCATCGGGCTTCAGCGCCGAGAGGTCGATGTCGTGGGCCTCGTCGAGGAACCGCTCCGGGGCAATGCCGTGATGATCGATCAGCCCGCGCAGCGTGGTGCCATGGCGCTGCCAGTATGTGCGTCGCAAGGCTTCCGCCTCGGCCTTGGTGACGCCGAGCTCGCGGATGATGAAACCGGTCATACGAGCGTTGATCTGGTCGAAAAGGCGGGCCGAGGGGTGGTATAATGTGTTGTCGAGGTCGAATATCCAAGTCTCGACATGGGAAAACATCGGCGAACAGCGCTCCAGCGGGTACGGTTGCCAATCTGTAGCGGAATTTGTCAGGCGGGGGGAGAGACAAATGGCGGAAGCAGAGTTTTGGGCTGGCGAGATGGGCAAGGAATGGGCACGGCGGGCCGACGCGCTAGACCGGCAGCTCGCTGCGGCGGGGGCCGCTGGATTGACGGCGCTGGCGGCGCGGCCGGGTGAGTGTATCCTCGATCTCGGGTGCGGCAGCGGCGCGACCACGATTGAGCTGTGCCAGGCTGTCGGTCCAGATGGCGCGGTGACCGGGGTCGATATTTCGTCCGATCAGGTGGCGGCGGCGCAGACCCGGCCGGGCAACGAACGCGCCGAGTTCGTGGTCGGAAACGCTGAGACCTGGCCGTTCGAGGCGGCAACCTACGACGCCCTGTTTTCGCGCTTCGGCTGCATGTTCTTTGGCGACCCGCCCGCCGCCTATGTCAATATCCGCCGGGCGTTGAAGCCAGACGCGCGCGTCGTGCTGGTGGTTTGGCGGGCGTTAAAGCTGAACCCCTGGGCAGATGTACCAGCGCGGGTCGGCGCCGAGGTGCTTGGTCCGACCGAGCCACCGGTGCTGGGGGCCCCCGGCCCCTTCGCCTGGGCCGATCCGGTGATCTTTCAGCCGATTCTGGAAGGTGCCGGGTTCACCGGGCTAGAATGGGCGGAGCAGCCGATTACGATGCAGATCGGCGAGGCGGGCCAGGAAGGGCCGATCGCGCGGGCAGTAGCGATGCTGATGCGCGTCGGGCCGTTGGCGCGGCGGCTGAAGGGACTACCGACGGAGGAGCGAACCACGATCGCCGCCCGGCTGGCGCCGAAGCTGGAGCCGTTTGTCGAGGATGGTTGGGTGAGGTTGCCTGGAACGATCTGGGTGGTCCGCGCCCGGGCGTGACCGGGAGCGGCAGATATTCGCCTCTCCCCCCTTGCCCGTCTACTCCTTCGGCTTGAACTCCAAGGCCACGCCGTTCATGCAATATCGCAGCCCGGTCGGCTTTGGGCCATCCTCGAAGACATGACCCAAATGAGCGTCGCAGCGGGCGCAGTGGACCTCGGTGCGGCGCGAGAACCAGGACCGGTCCTCCTGGGTCTCGATGGCGTCGTCAGTAGCGGGCCGGTAGAAGCTGGGCCAGCCAGTGCCGGATTCGAATTTATGCGCCTGATCGAACAGGTCCGCCCCGCAGCAAACGCAATGAAATTGGCCCGGCTGCTTTGGGAAGTTATCGTGGGTATGGGGCCGCTCGGTGCCGTGACCGCGGGTCACCTGAAAGGCCTCCGCAGACAGAATTTCGGCCCATTCAGCCTCGGTCCGTGTCACTTTCTCCGCCATTTTGCATACTTCCTTTCCCTTGAACGCGCGGCGCTCATACTCATGTAAGGTTTCGTGCCCACTATATAGGGTAGAATTGCCGCCGGCGAGGGCAGGTGAAGAATTCGTGAGGCTCCGGAATGCCTATATTCCTGGCGGAAAAATACAAGGTGCGGCTGGCGACGACGAAGGCCGATGTGATCGGCTGCCAGCAACTGCGGTATCTGACCTTCATCGAACAGCGCGGGCTGGACCGGGGAGCGCAAATGAGTCGGCTCGATCGCGACGAGTTCGACGCGATCTGCGGCCATATGATGGTCGAGGAGACGCGAACCGGAAAGCTGGTTTGCTGCTTCCGTATGTTGCACCTGAACAACGGCAGCGAGATCGTGCGCAGCTATTCGGCGAAATATTACGAGCTGTCAAAACTGGCGGCCTATCCCGGCCAGATGGTCGAAATGGGGCGATTCTGCATTCATCCCGCCTATCGCAACCCGGCCATCCTGCGGGTCGCCTGGGCGGCGATGAGCCGGTTCGTTGATCAGGAGGGAGTAGAGCTGCTGTTTGGCTGCTCCTCGTTCCACGGTGTCGACGCCGAGGCGTACATGGACGCCTTCGCGCTGTTGAAGGAGAAGCATCTGGCGCCAAAGCGCTGGCTGCCCCGGGTCAAGGCGCCAAACGTATTTCGCTTCGCCCGTTTGTTAAAGCTGATGCGGCCGGACGTTAAGCAGGCGCTCAGGCTCATGCCGCCGCTGCTGCGCACCTATCTGGTGATGGGTGGCTGGGTGTCGGACCATGCGGTGATCGACAACGATCTGAACACGCTGCATGTGTTCACCGGGGTCGAGATCAAACGGATGTCACCAACGCGAGCCCGCATGTTGCGCCGCGCCGGCGTATGATGTTCAATTCATAATCTGGATTCTTTTGAATCTCGCCGGACTATGAGCAACTCGAGACGCTCCGACATATAACAGTTTGGCGTCAGGATATTTGTTCAGGCCGAGACACGCCCATTGGTCTGTGTCGAAAATTTCATAAGCCAGTCGAGAATGCTGAAATCGATTGCGGATTAATCTCAGAACATGTTGCATAAATTGGCTCGGCCTGAAGCACCAACGCCGCGAGCCAGTGAGGCGCAATCCAGGGGGTCGGTCGATGAAATTCCACCTTGCCATCAACATGGAGCGCCTGGCGCCCGACATTGACATGCGGGCCGTCGAGCGACACACGCTCGAGATGGTGCAGATGGCGGATCGGGGTGGGTTCGAGATTGTCTGGGCGGCCGAGCATCACGCGCTCGAGATGACCATCGCGCCGAACCCGTTCCAGATCTTGACTTGGTGGGCGGCGCATACCGAGCGCATCCGGTTGGGTACCGGCGTCGTCGTCGCACCCTACTGGCACCCGATCAACGTTGCGGGCGAGGCGGCGCTGCTGGACCTTTATAGTGGCGGGCGGTTGGAATTCGGCATCGGCTCCGGCGCATACCAGCGCGAGTTCGACCGCATGCATAACGGACTGAAGCAGTCCGACGCCTGGCGCTACATGCAGGAGATGCTGCCGGTGGTAAAGGCGTTGTGGGCCGGGGACATTGCCCATGAGGGCGAGTACTGGTCTTTCCCCACCGCGACCTCGGTGCCAAAGCCAATCCAGCAGCCCCACCCGCCGATCTGGGTCGCGGCGCGGGCGCCAATCACCTTTGACTACGCGGTCGATCATGGCTGCAACATCATGTCCTGGCCGCTGACCCGGCCAATGTCGGAGGCCGAGCTGTACAAGTCGCGCCTCGACGACGCGATGGTGAATCATTCCGGCAAGGCCCGGCCGACCTTCGCGATGATGCGCCATACAGCGCTTTATGACCGCGAAGCTGATTGGGAGGTGCCGGTCCGCGCCGCCCAACGCCAGCTTGGCCAGTTCGAAAACTTGTTCAAGAACCTCGGCGACGTGAATGATGGCTTTCCGCAGGAGCTTGACTTGGCGTCGATTGCCAATCGGGTCGAGTACGACCCAAAGATGCTGCACGAGAACCTGATGTTCGGCACGCCCGACCAGGTGATCGCCAAGCTGAAGCCGTATCAGGATCTCGGCGTCGACGCCTTCATCTACTATGCCAGCCTCGGATTGGGCCAGAAGGAGCAGAAGCGTTCGCTGGAGCTGTTCTGCAACGAGGTCATTCCAGCTTTCAACTGATGCCTAGCCCGAAGGAATCCAATCGATGACGCAGCATGTGGAAGTGACGCGATCCGGGGCTGTTCTGGAGGTTTGTCTCAACAAGCCCAAGGTCAACGCCATCGACCAGCCGATGAGCCGCGAGTTGGGCGCGGCCTTCGCCCTGTTGCGCGACGACCCGGAGCTTCGCGTCGGTATCCTGACGGCGACGGGGGATCGGATCTTCTCAGCCGGGTGGGATCTGAAATCGCTGAACGACGGCGATACCAAGCTCGATAACTGGTGGGAGGACGGCGACTACGGCGATGGCGGCTTCGCCGGGCTGACCGAAAACTGGAACCTGAACAAGCCGGTGATTGTGGCGTTGAACGGCCTGGCCATTGGTGGCGGCTTCGAGCTGGCCATGGCCGGTGACCTGATCATTGCCGCTGATCATGTGGAATTCGCCCTGCCGGAGATGCCGCTCGGCATGGTGCCGGACGCCGGGGCGCTGCAACGCCTGCCGCGCCGGTTGCCCTACAACATTGCCATGGAAATGTTCCTACTCGGCCGCCGGATGCCGGCTGACGAGGCGGCGCACTTCGGTCTGGTCAACAAGGTCGTGCCCTATGCCGAGCTGATGCCAGCCGCCCGCGCCTGGGCCGCTCAACTCGCCGAGGCTGCACCTCTGGCTCTGCAAACCGTCAAGGAGGCGCTGCGGGCCATCGAGGCGGTGCCGCTACAGCAGGCGTTCCAGACCATGCGCACCGGCAATCTGCCAACTTACCGCGCCATGTTGAAGTCCGAGGACGCCGAGGAAGGCGTGCGGGCCTTCGTCGAGAAACGCGCGCCTGTGTTCAAGGGACGTTAGGAGGCGCCATGACCCGACCCACTCCCTTCAACGTCCGGCGTGTTGCCAGCATCGGCGGCGGCCCGATCGGCGCCGGTTGGACGGCGCATTTCCTCGCGCGTGGCTATGATGTGACTGCATACCTGCACGATCTGGCCGAGGAGCCAGTGTTCCGCGGCATCGTCGATACCGCCTGGATCAGCCTCGAGGCGTTGGGGCTGGCTGACGGCGCCTCCCGCACCCGATTAGCCGTCACCACGGACCTTACTGAGCTGGCGCGCGATGCCGATTTTGTCCAGGAAAGCGCGCCCGAGAACCTCGCCGTCAAGCAGGCATTGTATGAACGGCTCGGGCAGTTGGTGCCCGGAGATGTGATCATAGCCTCCAGCACGTCGGGCCTGACCATGACCGAGATACAGGCGCGCTGCTCGACGCCAGGACGCACCGTCGTTGGCCACCCGTTCAACCCGCCATATCTGCTGCCGCTGGTCGAGATTACCGGCGGCGCCAGGACCGATCCGGGTGCAATTGCCTGGGCGCGTGATTTCTACCAGATCGCGGGTAAAGCGCCGCTGGTGCTGAAGAAGGAGATCCCCGGCTTCATCGCCACCCGGCTGCAGGAGGCCCTATGGCGCGAGGCGCTGCATATGGTCGCCAATGGCGAGGCGACGCCCCAAGATATCGACACCGCGCTGATCAACGGGCCGGGGCCGAGGCTGGCGTTGATGGGCCAGTGCATGGCCTTCCATGTGGCCTGCGGAGCGGGCGGTATGGCCACCAACCTCGATCAGTTCGGCCCGGCGCTAAAACTGGCCTGGACCCGGCTCAAGGCCCCCGAGCTGACCCAGGAATTGCGCGACCGCATGGTAGATGGCTGTAACGAGATGGCCGCCGGGCGGCATTTCGAGGCGATGGCCGCCGACCGCGATCGCGGCATCGTGGCTATCCTCAAGGCGATCCGAGAGGCCGCACAGCCGGCATCTTGATCTTCTCAATGAACGAGAACACCGTCCCCGGCCACGACGGCGCCGAATCCTGATCGGGCCAGGCCTGCCGGTACTCGCTCGGCTTCTTGCCAAAGCAGCGGGCGAAGGTCTGCGAGAAATACGACATCGAGTTGAAACCGGTCGCCGCCGATACCTCGCGGATAGATAATCGGGTACTGGTCAACAGCACCCGGGCGTGCTGCAACCGCAAAAGTTGGCTAAACTGCACGGCGGAGCAACCAATATAGCGCTGGAACAGGCGCTCGAGCTGACGCTGCGAGATGCCGATCCGCACTGCGATCTGGGGCACCGTCAGCGGCTCGTCGATGTGCTGCTCGATCATCGTCACAGCGGCGCGCAAATCGGCCGGGATCCGGTCGGTTGCCGCCCCCAGCGTGTGGCGCTGAGCAACCGCCGCGCCGCGCACCGGGTGGTGCAGTATCTGCTCGGCAACCTCGAACGCCAATTGTTGCCCGTGCCTCTCGGCAA
>DATLAW010000306.1:0-19616 GCA_035527255.1 Thermohalobaculum sp.
TTGTTCTCGTGCATCTACCTTCGCTCTGCGGCCGTTTGATGAACGTTGTCAAGGTAGTCCCACATTTCGCGACAGGCCGCTTTGAGGTCGCCAAGTTCTGAAGCAGCTGATGGATGCAGGTCTGTCGCACGGGAGATCAAACGAAGCATTCGCGACAGGGGAATACGAAACTCCAAGACCGTGTCATCGGCAAAAGACTGCAGCGTGGCACGATGTTCGATGGTAGATCCGATTGGTTTCTGTGCTGCGGCCTTGAATTTCGAAACGGCAACGGTAATCGCTTTCTCGAAACTCGGAATCGAAAGGCCGTCCTTACTGATGTAGTCCGAACAGCCCGAGGCAAAGGCCCGGGCCGGCATGGCGGCCTCCACGCTGCCCGATACCATGATAATGGGCGGAGTTTGGCCGCCGAGATGTTTTCGCAACAACGCCGCGGCAACGATGCCGTCTCCGTCAGGCAGGTTCTGATCAAGCAGGATGACGTCGAAGTCCTGAACGCGCAGGACATCGAGCGCCTCGTCGAGGCTGGATACTTCATTGAACGACAGCTCGAGCGTTGTCTGCTCCGAGATTCGCCGCACGCGCTGCCGATCATATTGATTGTCATCAATCAGCAAGCAAGTGATTGGTTTGGCGCCTATTACGTCCTCAGCTTGCGAAGAAGATGCCGGTCTAAAGCCAGTGGCCTCCGGGCGATTGGCGTGAAGAGCTTTACCGTTCATGGTGTGGTCCTGCGGTTGCCGCAAAATTCATCACGGCGGAGCATGCCGGTCAAATGTCTATTTCAGATTAATCTCACCACCTGCCAGTATTCGCGCAACATCCGCGCGAGGTCGGAAAATGCGGCAGAGCCACTGGATTATGTTACATAGCCGGCAACATTTTTCTCATAGCAGCACTTCATGTCGGCGGAATTCACCGACATACTGATAACAAAAACATTTGCATCGTGGAGGGTCGGATCGTCCCTGAGTTCGCGCAAGAACTCATGGCCAGTCATCTGCGGCATGTTTAGATCGAGCAGGATGGTGAAGGGACGCGGGATTCCTTTGTGACCATTCGCTCCACGCAACATTTCCAGCGCTTCAATGCCCTGCCGGGCTTCGAAGACCTGATTGGACAAACCTTGTTTTGCCAGCGCCCGCTTCACGCCATGCCGGCAGATCTGATCGTCATCGACCAGCAGGATACTGACATCATCGCCCATACAGATTTCAGACATTTTGTCGCCCCAAGGTTACTGTGAACACGAAGCACGCACCACGCGCATCCCCGTTATCCTCGATCCATATGCGGCCACTGTGTTGCTCGACCGTTTTCTGCACGATTGACAGCCCCATGCCACTGCCCTCGACTTCGTCACGCGGGTGCAGTGTCTTGAATATCTCGAACACACGATCACGAAATTTCGGCTCGATCCCCGGGCCATCATCCTTGACCCTGAACTCACATTCAGATCCTTGCATCGTCCCTAAAACGACGATCTCGCCGTGCAGCAGATCGTGATGCTTAATTGCATTCCACCAGCAGCGCGCGTGAGATCGCCCTGGCCGAAGGAATTGATTTGATTGTTCAATCTGGAGCCCACCTGCTGAAACCGCCAACGATGAGCAATGATCAACCGGCAGTGTCAATCGAAGACTAACATTTTGGCGCATATCGATGCTGTGAAAGTCCAAGGATCAGGTGGCTAGAGCCGGCCCTCACTACGTCGCGCGGCATGATCGCGCTCATATCACGCCCCCTGCCTCCAACCTCTCGATCTCCGCCGCACTCAGCCCCAATGCGCCGTAGATTTCCCGGTTGTGTTGGCCGAGCAGCGGCGGCGGATCGCTGACCGAGGGCGCCTCGCCGTCCAGCTTCACGCCGGTCCGGGCCACCCGCAAGTCGCGCCCGACCCCCGGCGCGTCCGCAAAAGTTGCCAGGAAATCGCGCCCAGCGATCTGCGGATGGGCCAGGATCTCCGGGACGCTCAGGACTGCACCCGCAGGCACGCCGATGTCGTTCAGCTGATCGGCCCAGGCTCCCGCCGGCTGGGTTATCAGAACCGCCTCCAGTTCCGCCTTCAACGCCAGCCGGTTGGCGATGCGGTCATCGCGCGTGCGGTATTCCGGCCGCGCGGGCAATTTCGGCAGGCCCAGATAGGTGCACAAAATCTCCCACTGTTCCTGCTTGTTGGCCGAGATGTTCAATAGCCCTGCCCCGGTTTGGAACGTCGCCGAGGGCGAAGCTGTCACATTCTCATTGCCGTTAGCCGCTGGCAGCATCCCCGCGATCAGCCAGTTCGAGACCACCCAGCCCATGGTCGCCAGAACCGACTCCAGCATCGAGACGTCGATGAAGCTGCCGCCGGTCCGCGCCTTACCGTTCAGCGCGGCGGCGACCGCGAAGGCCGCCGTCAGCCCGCCAATCGTGTCGGCAATCGGATAGCCGACCCGCAGCGGCGCACTATTGCTGTCGCCGGTGATCGACATCACGCCCGACAAACCCTGGATGATCTGGTCATAGGCCGGCCGGTCGCGCCACGGCCCGTCCTGCCCAAATCCCGAAATGGCACAGTAGACCAGTTTCGGATTGACCACCCGCAACACCTCCCAGCCTAGCCCGAGCCGATCCATCACCCCAGGCCGGAAGTTCTCCACCAGTACGTCGGCGCCCTCGACCATCCGCTTCAACAGCGCCTTGCCGTCGGCATGTTTCAAATTCAGCGTGACCGACTTCTTGCCCGCGTTCTGGGCGAGGAACGACGTGCCCATCAGGCGCGCGTTCAACTCCGGATCGGCGCCCAGGTCGCGGGCCAGATCGCCGCGTCCCCGTGCCTCGACCTTGATCACCTCAGCGCCGAAATGCGCCAGCTGATGGCAGCAGAACGGCCCCGCCAGCACATTGGTCAGGTCGAGCACCCGAATCCCCTCCAGCGGCCCCATGCGTTTCCTCCTGTTCCGCGCAATCGCTACCGGGAACTCTGTCGCACACTCAGACCCGGATCGGATACCCCTGCCATTCGCGGATCGACCGCAGCACGAAAATCGTTTGCATCCGCGCGACCCCCGGCAGCCGCGCCAGACAATTGCGATGGATATTGTCGTAGTCAGCCACATTCTGCGCCGCGACCCGCAGGATATAGTCGGCCTGTCCGGTGGTCAGATGGCACTCCAGAATTTCCTCGAACCGCGATACCGCAGTCTCAAATGCGTTCAGCGCTTCCTGGCTTTGCGAACTTAAGCTGATCTCGACGAATGTCTGAACTGGAAGCCCCAGCACGGACGGGTTCAACTGGGCGACATAGCCGGCAATTGCCCCGGATTCTTCCAGCAGCTTAACCCGGCGATGACATGCCGAGGCGGACAGCCCCACCTCGACCGCCAGCTCCGCAACAGGCCGGCTTGCATCCCGTTGCAAGGCACGCAAGATTCGAGCATCGATCTGGTCCACTGGAGTTCCTCCTGATTATTCGCACTTTCATCAGATATTTTACCATAAATCGAGCGATATAGCAGGATATTTCGAACCATTCTTCACTGATTCTCGCGAATAATGCCTGCCAACAACCATCGGACATGCGAGAGGATACAAGCGATGATCGTCGGAGCTCCAAAGGAAATCAAAAACCACGAATACCGCGTCGGCTTGACTCCGGAAAGCGTGTTCGAGATGACCGCCCATGGCCACGAGGTGCTGGTCGAGACCGGCGCCGGCAACGGCATCGGCTCCGATGACGCTGCCTATCAGGCCGCAGGTGCCCGCATCGTCGATACCGCCGCCGAGGTGTTTGCCTCCGCCGAGATGATCGTAAAAGTCAAGGAGCCTCAGCCCGCCGAGCGTGCCATGTTGCGCCGGGGCCAGATCCTCTACACCTATCTTCACCTGGCACCAGACCCGGAGCAGACCAAAGACCTGATCGCCTCCGGCGCCACCTGCATCGCCTACGAGACGGTCACCGACAACCACGGCGGCTTGCCGCTGCTAAAGCCGATGAGCCAGGTCGCCGGCCGGATGTCGATCCAGGCCGGCGCCACGGCACTTGAGAAAGCCCATGGCGGGCGCGGTGTGCTGCTGGGCGGCGTGCCCGGCGTAGTCCCGGCCAAGGTCGCCGTCATCGGCGGCGGTGTCGTTGGCTTCAACGCGGCGCAGATGGCCGCTGGCCTCGGCGCCGATGTCACTATCCTCGACCGCAGCCCCGAAGTACTCGAGCGGCTAGCGATGTTCTTCGAGTCCCGCGCCAAGACCCGGTTCTCGAACAAGGCCAATCTGGCCGAATGCGTCGCCGAAGCCGACCTGGTGATCGGCGCGGTGCTGGTCCCTGGAGCCGCCGCACCGAAGCTTGTAACCCGCGCTATGCTGAGCACTATGAAGCCGGGCGCGGTGCTGGTTGACGTCGCCATCGACCAGGGCGGCTGTTTCGAGACCTCGCATGCCACCACCCATGCCGACCCAACCTATGTCGTCGACGGCATCGTTCATTACTGCGTCGCCAACATGCCGGGCGGCGTCGCCCGCACCTCGACCTACGCGCTCAACAACGTCACCCTGCCGCACGCGCTGCGCATCGCCAACAAGGGATGGAAAGCGGCGCTGCTGGCCGACCCGCACCTGCGCAACGGCCTGAACGTATGGGACGGCAAGATCACCTACAAGGCGGTTGCCGACGACCTTGGCTATGCCTACACTCCCGCGGACGCAGCGCTGGCCGCTTGAGATAAGTCAGGGCGAAAGCCCTGACGCCGCTAACAAACACAGAATTTCACGGCTCGAACTTCCAAGAAGCTCTTGCCCGCCTTTGTGGACTAGCCCTTCTACGCGGAGGACCCGGTCCTTGCGCGGAAGGCCCCCAATTTCGCGAGCAAAGGTGACAACATCGGCTATCAGGTCGCTGTACAATTCTTTTGGGTGTATTTCAGTCTGTCATTCCCCATTCAGGTTAAGTTTGCTAGTCCTGACGGAAGCTCCATCGATGGGCAGAACAGGTAAGCGTATGGTCGTGCAATCATTGCGGATGACAGCCTTGGTGGCAGCAATTCAGTTTCTTTCACCGCTACAAGCATTTAGCGGTGAATGCGTTCCGACTGGACTATCGTCCTATTCCAATCTTGGCCGCGCGATGGCCAAGTTGCGCAACGGCACTTCGGGCGAGTTGCTGGCGATCTGGTTGTTGGAATCGCCCGACCCGTCTGAATGCAGGTTCGTTTTTCGAGTCGACCGACTGCTGTCGGGCGGCTCGATCGTTTCGATGACTTTTGATGCGCGGACATTGGAACAGGTAACGATCGAGAACGATCGGGGTTGGGCCGAGTACGGCGATGCCGGGCAAGGCGCCGAAGCGGGCACCCCAGGAGGAAACGAAGGCTCGGGCTCTAACTCCGGCTCCGGCTCTGGAGATGACGGGGACGGCGACGGGGACGGGGACGGGGACGATAGTAGCGGAAGTGGAAGCAGCGGAAGCGGGGGCGATAGCAGCGGAAGCGGAAGCAGCGGAAGCGGGGGCGATAGTAGCGGAAGCGGAAGCAGCGGAAGCGGGGGCGATGGCAGCGGGGACTGAGGCAGCGGGCCCAACCTCTTTATGCTGCTGAATAACCATGAAAATCTTGCTGATAGAAGACAGTGGCGAACTGCGGGCAGCGCTTTCACGCTCTCTGATTTCGGCTGGGTATATTGTCGAGGAGGCGGACAATGGCGAGGACGCCAAGCACCTCGGCGCGACTGCCGAATACGATACAATCATCCTCGATCTCGGCCTACCAGTAATTGATGGGATGACTGTGCTGACTGCTTGGCGCGACCAAGGCGTTCGCACGCCAGTGCTTGTGCTGACCGCCAGGGATAGCTGGCGCGAAAAGGTCGCCGGGCTCCGCGCTGGTGCCGACGATTATCTGGCCAAGCCGTTTCAAACCGAGGAACTGCTCGCACGTGTTGAGGCATTGGTGCGCCGTTCAAAGGGGCATTCGGCGTCGGTAGTGAAATTCGGCGAACTAGAGATCGATTTGTCGCGCAGGATCCTTTCGCGTGACGGTGCGGAGATTTCTCTTACTGCGAACGAATTTCGAACCATCGCATATATGGCGCTGAATCGCGGGCGGGTAATTTCGCAATCCGAGTTGACCAGCCACCTGTACGACCAGGAATTCGAACGCGATTCAAACGTGATCGAGGTGACCGTGGCCCGGCTGCGCAAAAAGGTTGGCCCGGCAGTCATTAAGACACGGCGCGGCCTCGGTTACTTGATCCCGACGGATGACTGAGCGGCGCGGATACTCACTTTCCGCGCGCCTCGCGGTGATTACCTCGATCTGGAGCGCGGTCGCTCTGCTGGGCATTGGGCTGATTCTTGTCGATTTGTTCCGCGATTACATCGAGCAGAATTTTGACGACAGAATCTCCAAAGACCTGGTCGCCCTGGTGCGTGGGACAGTCGATTTTCAGCGAGAGAGAGTTGGCGTTTTTCCGCGGCCTGAAAACCCGGTTTATGATGAACCCTTTTCAGGTTGGGCGTGGCAGGTACGTCGCGGTGACACGATCATTGAGCAGTCGCTGTCGCTAGGTCCGCTGATTATTGGGTTCGCCGAGCCATTGCGGATACCTGGTCAAAGTACGTATCCGACCAATTTCATTGCTCCAGGGGATATCCCGTCTCGCGGCATCACGCGCGAAGTCGTGCTCAGCGGGTCGAGTTCGCCGTTGACCTTCGCCGTCGCTGGCCCGCGTTCTGACATCGAAGATGACCTCGACTACTTTTCCCGACTGCTGATCTATTCGTTGGCAATTTTTGCCGGGTTGATGTTCGCCGCCAGTCTGATGCTGACCCGAATCCTTCTGACCCCAGTGACGCGGCTGAAGGATGCCGTCAGGGCGATGCGCGACGGCAACACTGGCGCTCTTGATCAGCGCTGGCCGACCGAGATCATTCCGGTGGTCGATGAATTGAATGACCTGAACGCGTATATTGCACGCTCGCTCGAACGATCACGGAATGCAACCGCGGACCTTGCGCACGCGCTGAAGACGCCATTGTCGATCATCGGGCAAGCCGCAGAAACGATGGACAAAGAGGTATCGAGACCGATAGCCCAACAGGTCGATAAAATTTCCCGGTCGATTGATTGGCATTTGAGCCACCGCCGGGCCTCGGGGTCGCGGCATGGGCGAGTTCATGTCGAAGCAGTGGTGAATGATGTTGCGTTCGCACTGTCGAGACTGTTTTCAGACCGCAAAATCGAGATCTCCGTTACTGTCGAACCCACCGCTCATTTTATTGGCGATGAGGAGGACTTGCAGGAAATTCTTGGAAATCTAGCTGAGAATGCGTGTAAGTGGACCCGTACATCAGTCGTGATTGAGGGAACAGTCTTGGGAGAGCAACTGACTATTCGTGTCATAGACGACGGCCAGGGCTTCCCCGACGTCGTCCGAAAGAACCTGTTTCGCCGGGGCGTCAGGCTGGACGAATCTGCGCCGGGCCACGGCCACGGGCTTGCCATCGTAAACAGCCTCGCTGCGCTTTATGGCGGCAAAGTTGAGATTTGTGACCTGCACGGTGGTGGAGGCTGCGTCTGCCTCACGCTCCCTGGCATCTCTGCAAAGGCGACTGGGTAAGGCGACGAGATGGTAAGGAATATACAGCTCCTTGGCCATGCCGTCGGCACCAAGAATCCAGCTAACCGGCGGGCACTCTTACCATTGATCATACTCGCGTTTTTGCCGATCGCGTGTAGTCCGATCATTACGCAACGGACATCCAATTTTGACGGTGCCACGCCCTCCAGCAGGTTAATTTCGGTCGCGCTCTGGGTTGGGCTGGATAAAACGGGTTCAGGCGTCGGGTTGGCAGCACCCACCATTGTTCGACAGGGTCCTGTGACGATCAGCGGGCCGATACATTTACCCCACCCCGTCACTGGCGAGATCGCCCTGACCTATGAGCGGGTTGCAACGACACCACAGGGACCGAGGCGCCAACTGCTTTCTCAAACCCACGAAGGCGCTGGTCTTGGACGGCTCCTCGACGAGCGCGCTGGCCTCCCCGCCCGGAAATTTTCCGGGGACCTGGTTTTTCCGCTCGGCAATTGGCATCAGGGCGAGCGGCGCAGTTTCGTGGCCACAGAACACACCGATCTGGGGCCCGCTCGCCGGCAGATAACGATTGTGATTGCGAAAATCGATTTTTCCTACCGCGACGTTCCGCATTCGATGGCCTACGTATTGACCATCGCCGATGCGGCAGGCCGAATTCTGACCTGTGAGCGCTATGTCTACAGCCCTGGCGTTGGCCTCGCCGCATTCGAGACGGCTGGGATCGGACCGGATGGCAATGGCTGTGATGTATGCCCCTGTCCGGCGGCGCTAGCCGGATAATCCCATCTCGTCTTGCTGCTCCATCGCCGAAAACCCACTCTGATAATTGGCCTTTCGGTCGTCGGGCTGGGGTTCGTGAAACTCTTGATCGTCACGCTTCTACAGTCTGTCCACCCTTCCGCAAATGCCGGCATGGCGAAGCTGAACCTAGGGTTACGGGTCGTTTAAGGTTGGGTTCAGACGGCTTGCGCTAATTGTTGTGAGTGACTTTTCGAATCTCATGGAGAACCCAAAATGACTGAGCTGAAAAACCAAGATGTATTGGCCACTGAACCGGTCGCAAACGTTAATCGCCGTGCTGCGTTGTTAAAGCTCGGGCTGGGAGCGGCCCTGGCCTATGTCGCACCGGCGATGCTGAAACTCAGCGAAGCACGCGCGTCTTCCGGTGGCGGGTCGGGTGGCGATTCAGGCGGCGGTGGCGGTTCGGGTAATAGCGGTTCAGGTGGTAGCGGTTCAGATAATAGCGGTTCAGGTGATGGCGACTCGAGCGGTGGCGCTTCTGGCAGCGGTGACGGAGCGTCGAGCGGTAGCGGGCCGTCGAACAGCGGCGACTCGTCTGACAGCCCGACATCGCCAAGCGGCTCAGTGCCGCCAGCCTGATCCGACAGTACCAGAACGGGCAACGCCGCTGAGGTGCGGCGTTGCCCGAACTATTAATTTTGCTCAGGCAAACGTCATTTAATAAAGCCCGGCGGAACTCTTTCCTTCCCTTTCATTCAACCCAACCAAACTACTTCCATTGCAGCGAACTGCGTCAGCCCGGTTTTCCGCGTTATAGGCAACGTTCCACTGATATCTTCCTCATTGCATCGATAGGTTTCGGCCCGCGTTCTGGCGGCCTTCTGTTGTTGCGTTGTCAGCTTATGTGGCCAATAATCCTGACCAAAATATGGGAGGAATCATCATGTGCCAGATGTTTGCCGGCCAGGATTCTACGACGTACGAATATGAAACCCGGTCGCTGCGGCTGAACGGGCAATCGACCAGCATCCGGCTGGAGACGGCCTTTTGGGATGAGTTGGTTCAGATTGCTGAAGCGGAGGGACTATCAACCCCGCAGTTCATCTCGAAATTGCACTCGGAGGTGCTCGAATTGCACGGCGAGGCGCGTAATTTTACTTCGCTCCTGCGCTGCGCCTGTCTGGTACACTTGAACCGCTCGCTGAAGACAGCGCCGGCGGCCAGATTGGCGGCAGAGTAGTAGCCCGCTAACACCCGCGCTCCCGCAGCGGCGATAGTCTTTTCCAATTGCGCTTACGGGGGAGAACGCCGTGGCAAAAGCCATCCACTCGATGATTCGCGTCCTCGAAGAGGCGCGTTCAGTTCAGTTCTACCAAACCGCCTTCGGGCTGGACATTGCCGACCGCTTCGACTTCGACAGCTTCACGCTGATCTACCTGCGCAGCGCCGAGGCGGATTTCGAGCTCGAGCTGACCGTCAATAAGGGCACCACCGAGGCTTATGACATGGGCACCGGCTACGGCCATATCGCTTTCGCCGTCGATGATCTGGACGCCGAGCACGCGCGGTTCAAGGCGGCCGGGCTGGCGCCACGCGACATCGTCGCGTTCAATCGCGATGGCGCGCTGCTGGCGCGGTTTTTCTTTGTCCAGGATCCGGACGGCTACAAGATCGAAGTTCTGCAAAAGCACGGGCGATATCAATGAGGCTGCGCGCGTCCGGCCGGGTGCGCGTATTTTCGGCGACATAACAAGGAAGACCAGGGAGGCAAAAGGAGACCACACAACCAAATCCGCGCGGAATGACCCGCCGGGCGCTGCTGCAGCGGGGGACCGCGCTCAGCGCCGCCTTCGTCGCAGGTGCCGGCTTTCTGGCCCATGGCACCGATGCCTGGGCGATGGAGCTGAAAGCGTTGTCGCCGGAGGCCATGGCGACCTTGATCCAGATGGCGCGCGATATCTATCCGCATGAACGGCTGGCCGACCAATACTATGCCGTCGCGGTCAAAGGCCATGACGATAGTGCGGCTGGGGATGCCGCCTATAAATCGATGATCGAGGGTGGCATCGCCACGTTGAACAACATGGCGGTTGGTGCCGGTGCTGCGTCCTATCTGGGCATGGGCTGGGAGATCGGCCGGGTGGCGCTGCTGCGTCTTATAATCTGAATGACGGCAGTGTGGTGGTTGTTATCGGCACCGGTGCCGGTGGCGGCACGCTGGCCAACGAACTCGCCCAAAAGGGCATCGACGTGGTGGCACTGGAGGCCGGTGGCCGCAACGCTCCACCCGACGATCAAGGATCAGTACGGCATGGCGGTGCCGAACGCGAACTTCACCGACCGTCCGAACGATGCTGCCATGCGCAATCACGCATACCAGCAGGGTGCGGCGATCTACGACGCGGTTGGTGCAGTGCGCACCCTGCCGACGTCGCCATACCCGTCGACCCACAATCTGGGCACCAACCGGATGTCCGCTAATGCCCGGGACGGCGTGGTCAACAAGAACGGTCAGACCCACGACATCGCCAACCTGTTCGTCTCGGACGGCAGCCAGTTCACCACTGGCGGGGCGGAGAACCCGACCCTGACCATCGTGTCGCTGGCGATCCGTCAGGCAGACCATATCGCCGGGCAAATGGCCTCCGGCGCGATCTGATACCGGGCCGATTTGATACTGGGCCGATCTCAGAATGGCCGTCCGGGCAACCGGGCGGCCATATTGATTCACGGGTGTGAATCGTCAAGGCCGAACTTGTCCCGGCCTAGGCTGGCGCGACCCGGTAGGTGAGGTCGGTGCCGGAGCCTGCATAGGCTTCGGCTGATGCCCGCAGAGCCGCATTGTAAGGCGATTTCGAGCAGGCCGGGTCGGTCGCGGCAGGGTCTCCGGTGATCGCCATCGCCTGGCAGCGGCAGCCGCCCCAATCGAGCGTCTTGCGCTCGCAGGATCGGCAGGGTTCCTGCATCCAGCCATCGCCCCGGAAGGCGTTGAACGCGGCGCTGTCTTCCCAGATTTGCTTCAGGCTGCGCTCCTGAACGCGCTCAAACGTCAGTCCGTTGATCGAGGCTGCGGCATGGCAAGGCAGAACCTGGCCATCGGGGGTGACGTTCAGGCCGACCGAACCCCAGCCGCCCATGCAGGCTTTCGGGAATTTCGCGTAATAATCGGGCGGAACGAAGTCAATCGCCAGCACCCCCTGCAACCGAATGCGGGCGGCCGCGACCGTGTCTCGGGCTCGGAGCGCCTGCTCGCGCGACGGCATCAGAGCGCCCCGGTTGAGCGTTGCCCAGCCGTGGAACTGCACGCAGGCCACCTCGAGCCGCCGGGCTCCCAGCCTGACCGCGAGGTCGATAGTGTCCTCCAGCCGGTCGAGGTTGCGCCGATGCATCACCGCGTTAAGCGTCAGCGGAAAACCGATCTCACGGACCCAACCGGCGACCTCCATCTTGCGGGCGAACCCGCCACGATAGCCGCCGATCTCGTCGGCCGCAGCTGCGTCGACGCCCTGAACTGATAGCTGGACATGATCAAGCCCCACGGCGTCGAGCGCGTCCAGCCGCTTGCGGGAAAGGCCCACGCCCGAGGTGATCAGGTTGGTGTAGAGGCCGGCATCGGCGGCGGCCTTGGTGATTTCCTCAAGATCGCGCCTCGACGCGGGCTCGCCGCCGGAGATGTGGGCCTGCAAGACACCCAGTTCCGCCGCCTGCCGAAAAACATCGGCCCATTGCTCCGCCGTCAGTTCCGCCTTGCGCCCGGTCAACTCGGTCGGGTTCGAGCAATATGGGCAGGCCAGCGGGCAACGATGGGTCAGCTCCGCCAGCATCGCCATCGGTGGGACCGCTGTCGCTGGGGTTTCGCTCATGGCCTAGCCTCCGCCATGCGCCGGTCGATCAGCGACACCAGGAAACGGCGAGCATCGCCAGCTATCTGTTCGGCTGGTGAGTTATACTTGCTGGCCAAACGCTCGACGATCTCGGCAAACGAGGTTTTGCCATCGGTCTCGGCCAGGATTGCCGCCCCGATCTCGTCCAACGCCAGCGCCCGCTCCGGCGCCAAAAGAACCCAGTTGCCCCGAACCTTGTCCCAATGGATTCTGACGCCGCGCAATAGAACCGGACGGGCATCGTCCGGAAGGGATGTCTCGGAGCTCATAACAGCCCAGTGCCCGACGTCCAGCCGCCCGGCGGGACCCGGCCCGGCGTCACATAGGCCGAATACAGGGCATCGAGCTGCGCCCACAGCAGGTCGGTCTTGAATTCGAGAGCCGCCGCCGCTGCATCCTGCTTCTCGGAGGTATCCGCATGGTCGAGCACGTAGCTCAGGCCGAAGGCCACATCGCGCGGGGCTTCGGCCAGCCGGTTGGTGAAATAGGCGATCGAGTCCTCGTTGGCGAAATCGTAATGCGCCAACAGGCCGGCGATCCGCTCCTGATGTATCTTCGGCGCGAACAACTCGGTGAGCGACGAGGCGACCGCCTCAAGCATCGAACGCTCACGGACGAAACGCACATAGGCGTCCACGGCAAACCGGGTCGCGGGCAGAACTCCGGCGCAGGAGGCGACGTATTCCGGTGCGAGCCCTACAGCCGTGGCGAGCCGCAACCAGCGCTCGATGCCACCTTCGCGGCCCTCGGTACCGTCGTGACCCTCGATCCGGGATCGCCAGGCCCGGCGCATCGCCGGATCCTCGCAGCGCGACATGAAGGCGGCGTCCTTCATCGGGATGCGGCTTTGGTAATAGTAGCGGTTGATGACCCAGGCGCGTACCTGGTCGGGCGTGCAGCCGCCCGAATGCAGCAGGCCGTGGAACGGGTGCTTGTCGTGATAGCGCAGCCGGCCGATCTCGCAGAGCCTTGCCTCGAATTCGCTGCGTGTTGGTGTGCGGCTCATAGCGTCAGCTCCGTACCGTCATCGGCAACGATCCATCCGGCGGCTTCTACTGCGCGTCGCTCAGGGGTCTCAGGGTCGAGCACCGGGTTGGCACCGAGGGCCTGCGGCCGATGACTTGGCACTGGACGTGGGAGCGCAACGGTGCCCCTCAACTCAACCAACGATTTGAGCGACGGATCGGCCGTCAGATGATGGCGGAGGATTGGGCCGCATGGGCGGCGGTGCGCAGCGTCGTCGAGGCGATCACACGCATTCGCTCAACTGATATCGCGGCATTGCGGGCATTCATGATCTCCGACGCGTTCTTCCTCGACCTCTACAAGGGAGCGGCGGGCAGCTACCGTCCCTGGTCGGGCCAGTTGCGCCAGCCGATCCTGTTGGGCGTTCACAACGCGATCATTGCAACCGCGCCGTTGGAGGAATTTCTGCACCAGACCAACGCTCTCGACACGCTCGGGATCGACATGCCAGCGGCGGATTGCCCACGCCGCAAGGCTCCCTGATCTCGTTCCAGAACTGGACGAATTCGGAGAGTGGGACAATTCAGCAGCATGACCTCACCCGGTTTCGATCGCCAGATCCGGATAGGCGCCCCACTCGACCCAACTGCCGTCATAGAGCGCATTGCGGGTATGGCCCATGCGGTGCAACGCCAGGGTCAGGATGGCGGCAGTGATGCCGGACCCGCACGAGGTGACGATGGGTTGTTTCAGATCCACCCCGGCGGTCTCGAAGATCGCGCGCGTCGTGTCGACGTCCTTCATGGTGCCGTCCGGGTTCAGCAGGCTGGCATAGGGGACATTCTTCGAGCCAGGAATGTGGCCGGAGCGCAGCCCGGCGCGCGGCTCTACCTCCTCGCCACGGAAGCGACCGGGCGAACGCGCGTCAACGATCTGCTCGGCGCGCAGCTTGGTGGCGCCGGCGATCTGGGTGACATCGCGCACCATCGAGGCGTTCCGCCGGCCGGTGAAGTGGCGCTCACGCGGGTCCGGCTCCTCGTCGTCGACCGGGCGGTTCTCGGCCAGCCATTTAGGCAGGCCGCCATCCAGCACTGCTACATCCTGGTGGCCGAAAATTCGGAACATCCACCAGACCCGGGCAGCCGAGAACAGGCCCTGTTGGTCATAGATGATGACCCGGTGGCCGTCGCCGATGCCCATCTTGCGGACCCGGCTGACGAATTTCTCGACCGGCGGCAACATGTGCGGCAGCGGCGAGTGGCTGTCGGATATCTCCTCGATATCGAAAAAGCGGGCGCCGGGGATATGAGCCTTCAAGTATTCCTGATGGCCGTCCTTGCCGGCGCCGGGCAGATAGGTGCTGCCGTCGAGGATGCGGATGTCGGGCGCATTCAGGCGCTCGGCCAGCCAATCGGTCGAGACCAGCAGGTTGGGGTCGCTCAAAGCCATCTCTCACCTCATCCGCAGAACCTTACGGTTTTCCTAGAGGGCGCGGGCGGCGGAATCAACTGTGGAGGGTTCAGTTCACCGTCTCGGCGATTTGCAGCAGCTCAAGGGGCGTGAACAGTTTCAGCTTTTTGGCCACATTCATGTTGATCACGGTAACGATCAACATGCGGGATTGCGGGCAATGCGGAACGCGCTAAGCTGCCGCGAACCCGGTCACGCTCGGGATCGCAATCGGCGCTGAAAATGCAGGGGCGGAACAGTCCATGGAAACCGAGCAATTCGACTATGTGATCATTGGCGCCGGGTCGGCGGGCTGCGTTCTGGCCAACCGTTTGTCGGCCGACCCCGGCACCAGGGTGCTGCTGCTGGAGGCCGGGCCGCCGGACCGCAATCCGTGGCTGCATATTCCGGTCGGGTACTTCAAGACCGTGTGGGACAAGCGTTTCTCGTGGTGCTTCGAGACTGAACCGGAGCCGGGCACGGCGAACCGCCGGATGCCGTGGCCGAGGGGCCGCGTTCTGGGCGGCACCAGCGCCATCAACGGGTTGGTGTATATTCGCGGCCAAGCGGCCGACTACGACCACTGGCGCCAGCTCGGCAACACCGGTTGGGGTTGGAACGACGTACTGCCGATGTTCCGCAAGGCAGAGGATCAGGAGCGCGGTGCGGATGAACTGCACGGCGCCGGCGGGCCGCTGGGGGTCTCGGATCTTCGGATGACCCATCCGATCTGCGACGCCTATGTCCGGGCGGCAGCGGAAATCGGTATCCCGCCGAATGCCGACTTCAACGGCGCTGCGCAGGAGGGTGCGGGATATTACCAGCTGACCGCGCGCAACGGGTTTCGCTGCTCGACCGCAACCGGCTACCTGCGCCCGGCAAAGGGCCGCAAAAATCTGGAAGTGCGCACCGGCGCTTTGGTCGAACGGATCGAGCTGGCGGGACAGCGCGCGGTCGGCGTCGCCTATCGCCAGAACGGCACTCCGCGCCGCGCCGGGGCCTCGCGCGAGGTGCTACTGGCGGCAGGGGCAATCGGGTCGCCGCATATCCTGCAATTGTCGGGCGTCGGGCCGGGAGCGGCGTTGCAAGCGGCCGGGATCGAGGTGGCGCATGAGTTGCCAGGGGTCGGCGCCGATCTGCAGGATCATTTCCAGGTGCGGATGTATTACCGCTGCACTCAGCCGATCACGCTAAACGACCAGTTGCGAAGTTGGACCGGCAAGGCGCGGATCGCGGCGGAGTTCCTGCTGACGCGCAGCGGCCCGATGTCGATCGGAGCTGGCCATGTCGGCATATTCACCCGCTCGCGCGCCCATGTCGAGGCGCCCGACATACAGTTCCATATCTTCCCGCTCAGCACCGACCGGCCGGGGTTGGGGATCGAGGGACTGCACAAATTCTCCGGCTTCACTGCCAGCGTCTGCCATTTGCGACCCGAGAGCCGTGGGCGAATCATGGTGAAATCGGCCGATCCGGGGCTGGCCCCGGCGATCTGGCCAAACTTCCTCGATGCGGATGAGGACCAGCAGGCGATCATCGGCGGGGTCCGGGTGGCGCGGCGGCTGTCGGCGGCTCCGGCCCTGGCGCCCTATGTGGCCGAGGAGATGAGCATCGGAGCGGACGCCGAGACCGACGCCGAGATCCTGGCCAAAGCGCGCGAGCTGGGGACGACGATCTTCCACCCCTCCGGCACCTGCAAGATGGGCAGCGGCCCGATGGCGGTGGTCGATGAAAAGTTGCGGGTGCACGGGATCGCGGGTCTGCGGGTGATCGACGCCTCGATCATGCCGACGCTGGTTTCGGGCAACACCAACGCACCGACCATCATGATCGCCGAGAAAGCAGCGGAGATGATCCGACACATCGACTGAAGAACATCGCCCAGTCATTCCGCCCCTGATCCTATAGAGGACGGAAATGGCACGAGACTGATGTCGATATGTTCGCCATCTCAAGTGATTGTGTGGGTGCCAAATCTCAGACTCAATCGATTAACGAAGGCGCATAGGGCGTATTTATTCGCGCTGCACACTTGCCCCTCACGCTGCGCGCGAGGCCATAGGCTCGGTAATCAACGCATAGAGCGCCGGTGCATCCGCAGTCTCGCGCAGCTTTTTACGCAGGTCAGTGTCGCGTAGCAGCCGCGATACTCGGGCCAGCACCCGCAAATGGTCGGCGCCCGATTCCTCTGGCGCTAGTAAAACAAAGATCAGATCGACGCCTTCACCATCCGCCGCCTCGAAATCCGCCGGTTTATCGAGCCGGGCGAATAGTCCAACGATGGACGTCAGCCCTGGAAGCCGGGCATGCGGGATCGCGACGCCGCCGCCCATCGCGGTTGAACCCAGTTTCTCGCGGGCCAACAACCCCTCGACAACCAATCGGGTATCGAACCCATAGGCATCGCGCGCCCTGGCGGCGACCTCCTGAAAAATCTGCTTCTTGCTACCTGCCTTTACCGCAGGAAGGATCGCATTACGCACAATGACGTCGGCCAGTTCCATGACAGCGTTCTCGACTTAGTTCTGTTGATGTTTTGACGTTCAGCGTTTGGCCAAGTTGGCCGGGTCGATCCAGCCGATGTTGCCGTCGTCGCGCTGGAAAACCAAGTTGATACGTCCGTTAGCTATGTTCGTGAACATCAGGAACGGAGCATGGGCCAGTTCCATATGCATCACCGCCTCGCCAACAGTGAGGGATCTGATTTCGGTGGTCATCTCGGCGATGATTATCGGCTGCATACCGTCAGCAGCGCCCTCTGCCGCGTTCTCGGACTCGTCCGTGCTCTCGTCCTCGACATGGCTGCGGAGCACATAGGATTGCGCCTCGATCAACTCGATCGGGTTTTGGCGTGACTGATGGTGGTCCTTCAGCCGGCGCTTGTAGCGGCGGAGCTGCTTTTCGATCCGGTCTGTGGCCTGATCGAAGGCGGCATAGATCTCGCTGTTCACTGCATGGGCTTGTGCCGTCAAGCCGGTTGAGAGATGGACCGATGAGTCGCATTTAAACTCGTGCCCATTGCGGGAAAAAACCACATGTGCATCAACCGGACGGTCGAAGTATTTTCCCACAGCCGCAACCAGATTGTACTCGACATGTGTGCGAAGTGAGTCGCCCACATCGATCTGCTTACCCGAAATCGTGATATCCATCATGTCTCCAAACCGTGTGGAGGAGGGGTGGCCATCGGCCATCAGACCCCCTGGTCTTTGCCCGGAGCTTTGGGTGCATCGACCCCGCCTACGATGCGGAGCGCAAACTAGGCAGCACCCCAAGCCGTGTCAATACAACCCCTCAAGTATAGCAATCTTTCAGCGTTAAATAAGGGGTCACCTGCATGATGATCTCAACCATTCGACATCATCGCCTTGTGCCGACGGCGCTCCACTGAGGATGGAATACCCAGAGCATTGCGGTATTTGGCCACTGTCCGGCGCGCGATATCGACGCCATCCTCCTGCAATCGCTCAACAATCGTATCGTCCGAGAGAATCTCTCCCGGACCCTCGGCGGCGACCATAAGGCGGATCCGGTGGCGCACGGCTTCCGCCGCTAGTCCATCGGAGCCGACCGCATTCGTAAAGAAAAATTTTAATTCGAAGATGCCACGCTCGGTGGCGATGTACTTATTGGATGTGACCCGGCTGGCAGTCGATTCGTGTAGACCGGTCGCTTCAGCCACCATTCGCAACGTCAGTGGCTTCAATCCGGTGATTCCCTCGGCAAAAAAAAGGTCTTGTTGGCGGACTATCTCGCTGGCCACTGTCAGGATTGTGCGCGCCCGCTGATCCAGACTGCGCACCAGCCAAGTTGCGTTGGCACGGCATTCCGAGATGAAAGCACGTGCCTCCCGCTCGGCGTCGCCCCCCAATCGTCGCCCGGCTCCGGCGAGTTGCATCGCATAGCGATTGTCGACCAGCACCCGGGGTAACGTCTCGGTATTCAACTCAACCTCCCAGCCGCCCCAGGAAAGACGGCGCAGGAACACGTCCGGGATCAGTGTTTCCGCCCGAACAACCTCGAAGGTGGAGCAGGGCCGTGGGTCGAGCGCCCGCAACTCCGCCAGCATGTCAGCAAAATCCTCCTCGTCAACGCCACACAGCGCCCGCAACCGTCGCCGGTCGCCGCGCTCCAGCAGTGAAAGATTGTCGAGTAGCCGACGCATTGCCGGGTCGAGTCGGTTGCGCTCGGCTAATTGCAGGGCCAGGCATTCAGACAGATCGCGAGCACCAACACCCGTTGGTTCGCAGCCCTGCATCAGCGCAAGCGCCGCCTCGACTTGCCCCAGCTTGGCCCCGAGGCGGCTGGCAAGCTCCACCAAATCGGCGCGAAGGTAGCCGTGTTCGTCAAGCTCCTCGACCAGAAGCTGCGCCAGCAGCCGCACCTGCGGGTCTGCCCGACGCATGCCAAGCTGAGCCAGAAGATGCGCTCTCAGGTTCTCCGGGTGATCGGGCTGATGGTCCATGTCAAAGCCCGATGCGTCAAAGGACTGGCGGCCGCCAGCACCGGTGCCAATCCCGAACGAAACGCCGGCTTCTCCGGGTCCGGATTCATCGGTTCCAACACCCGTCGGGCCGGTGTCGTATAGGTTCTCGGTCCCGTTGTCGAAGGTCTCGGCGCCCAGCGAGTGATCACCCTCGACGGTCAGCCGGGCATCCAGTGGGGCCTCGGTCGAACTGGACGAAACGGGGGTTTGGGTTTCCAATTGGGCCGCGGCGATGGGCGGGGCCTGATCCTCGACGCGGATCAGCGGGTTGCTCTCGATTTCACGCTCGACAAATTCACGTAGTTCCAGGTTCGACATCTGCAACAGCTTGATCGCCTGCTGCAACTGGGGTGTCATCACCAGTTGCTGGCTCTGCCTCAGGTCAAGTCGAAAACCCAGCGCCATCCACGATCCGTTCATTATCCGCCGGATCAAGCTGGGGTCTCAGGGGTTACTGGCGGGTTACTAGATCCGGAAACCCTCGCCCAGATAGACACGGCGAACGTTGACATCCTGGACCA
>DATLAW010000307.1:0-27869 GCA_035527255.1 Thermohalobaculum sp.
ACCGAGGCGGCCCGGTTCCACTGGATCAGAAAGTCCTATGAGGCCGTTGAAGGTCTGGAGGCGCCCGAGGCTTTCGTCACTAACGACAATGACGTCGCCCCGACACCGATGCCGGGCACTGCGGGCAAATGGGCGACGACGCGGTTCGTTGACCCAGCCGACATGCGCCACGACATGCACGTGACCATTGTCACCTTCGAGCCCGGAGCGGTCATCCCGTTTGCCGAGACCCACGTTATGGAGCACGGTCTGTATGTACTCGAGGGCAAGGCCGTCTACCGTCTCAACCAGGACTGGGTCGAGGTCGAGGCGGGTGACTTCATGTGGCTCCGCGCTTTCTGTCCGCAGGCCTGCTATGCGGGCGGGCCCGGCAAATTCCGCTATCTGCTGTACAAGGACGTCAACCGCCACGCACGCTTGAACCTAGGCGCGTGACCGAAGGAGTGATCTGCCGCACGAGATTGCGATGCAGGTTTGACCGCCCAAGCCGCATTCATCGCGCCAACCAGCATTCATCGCGCGCGAGTCAGAAGTCGCGTTGAAGTGTGATGCCGATATTTGATCCCTGCTCCGGGCCAAACTCGGTATCCACGACAACGCCGTCAAAAACCTCAACCTCAACAGTCACCGCACTCCCTTGGCCACCCAATCCCTGGCGAGCGCCAATAAATACGCCTTTGGCGACGTTGCGCCCAACGGTGACCGACGCGTCCTCCACGCTTTCGCCATCGACGCGCAATACATCCAACCCGGTTGCCTTACGAACGGCGTCGAGCGGACCTCCGCCACCGCCGAGAAGCGTCGCTACACCCAAGGCCATCTGGATCGCTTGCGCCCCCGTGAGCGACTGCCGCGACTGACCAAACAGAAGTCTTGGCAGAACTTCGTCCTCGGGCAATGCCGGGGTCGAGGCAAAATGCAATTCAGGCGCAGAGGCCCGGCCGCCCACTTGGATTCCGCCGCGTATGTCATTCGCCTCCAGCTCCAGCGATACGTCGATCAACGGGTCGATCTCGCGCCCACCATCGAAGGTGACCCGACCGCGCACCAGATCGAAAGGCTCGCCGAGCAAGTCAATCTCGCCACGCATCTTCTCGATCGCGCCAGTGATCACCGGAGCCGCAGCGTCCCCGGCGACGGCCAGATCCATCTTCCATTCAGAATCGAGCCCCCGACCACGAACAAAGATGTTGCGCGGCGCGGTGATCGCGATGTCCAGCGTCAAAATGCCATTGCCATTTTCGTCAGTTTCCGGTTCCGGCTCACCGGTGATGCGGATGCCCGCTAGATCGATCACCTCGGGAGGCAGGGCGTTGACCAATCGCACCTCAGCCTGATCGACCTTCAACTGTCCGTTCAGGGCAAGGTTCGACATCGGCCCGTCAAGCGCGAGATCTCCGGTGATCTGGGCGGTCACATCGTCACGGCGCACCATCACCGCACGATCGATCCTGATTGTCCCGTTGATCGACGGCTCAGCGCCACTATGCTTTAGGGCGATACGCGATGAAATCTTTCCCTTGGCACCATCAGATCCGTCAACCGTCAGAGTAACGGTTCTGTCGTCGATGATCTCTGACCTGATCGTCAAGTCGCTCAGGATCGTGCCGGCATCGAGGTTTTGGTATCCACCGTCCGTCAGTTCGATACGGCCTGACAAACTTGGTGCGTCGAGCGAACCACCAAGCCGCAGGTCAATATCAGTTCGGCCGTCGAGAATATGCCCCGGCGCCGGCACCAATGCCCAAAGATCACCGAGATCGCCCGCCCAGGTTACCGCGCCGTCGAGCGCGCCCTTGGACGAAAATTCCGGAATTCCACCTCGACCCCGCTGCAACGGAGCTGCCAGCCTCGCGCGGACCGGGTCGCCAAAATCACCGCGCAACTCGGCTTTGGCGTCGAGCCGTTTGCCATCCCAACCGGCGTCGATGTCTATGTCCAGCCCACCGATCCCGGCCCGGACCCGCTCGAATATAACCCCGCGCGCCTGGGCTGTAACCTCGCCACTGGCGCGGCCACTTAGGGTATCGAAGCTCGCCTGCAGATCGAGTTGCCCGGCAATCACTGGCACAACGTCCCAGCGATCCAACACCGCCAGCTGTAGGTTCACAAGCGTTACGTCACCGGCGAAACCGCCAGGGCGCTGCGCAAGGTCACCGGCCAGCGAGCCTTCGCCCGGTAATGCGATATCAATCCCGGTCGCCTGCACCGTTCCGCCGCCCACACGCAGAGCCAAGGGCTGGCGTAGGCGGATACTATCTGGCCCAGCCACGATTTCGGCATCGTCAAGCGTCACCACTACCACGGGACCGCTGGCATCCGCCCGACCCGACGCAGTGGCGGCAAGGGGGTACTCACCAACCGCTCCCTCGGCATCGGCCGAAAACTTGATCTGGCGGAGCGGGCCATTCGCGCTCGCGCGGACCATTGCCAGATCAAGGTTGCCAGCGACGAGACCGTTCGCATCGAGGCGGGCATCAAGACGCGGCGTGCCGAAGGCGTCATCGGCGCGCAGGCGCAGATCGGCCTTCGCGATGGACACTCCATCGGTTGAGAGATGCGTCAGGTTGAGGTCGGCGGTGAGGTTCTGGCGGCCATTGGACGGCGTCATGACGACCTGGCCGCGCGCGCCGCCACCCAGGTTTGCGCCTAGGAACCGGCCAGCAGGCGCGATGTCGGCACTGGACACATCGAAGGCGCCGTCAATCAGGTTTGTTTCGAGATCAACAACTGCCCGGCCGGATAGCGAAACGCTCTGCATTTTGGCGCGCATCTCCGTCAATGTCAGGGCCGCGCCATCGAGCCGGAACTGGGCTGCGGCATCCGCCGCGCCAAGTGCTCCGCCGCGGCTTTCCAACGACAAGCTGCCTTCGGGCAAGTCGCCGAGCACTACATCATGCGAGACCGTGACCGCACCGTATGATCTCCCGTCAAACCCGGCTCCCGCAATTGAGACCCTGCCCGCTATACGCGGCGTGGTGAACCCGCCCTCTGCCTGACCGCTGGCCTCAAGCACACCCATGGCGTCAACTCCATAGGCCTGAGCGACTGGGGCGAACTCGGCGGTCGCCATGGAATACTCGAGCGCCATTATCCGGTCGTCCAATGCGAGCGAACCAGAAACCTCGGCGCTCACGAGCGGCGACACCAGTTGCAGGCTCTCCAGCGCCAAAGTCCCTTCCTGTATCTGACCGCGCGCCTTCAAATCGAACGCGCGGGTCAGGTCACGGGGGATTTGATCCAAAATGAGCTCTTGGCCAGCACCGGTCAGGTCGAACGCCAATAGGCCAGTCTCCTGGCTGACCTGGCCGGAGAGCGTCATTTTCTCGGCAGAGACCGGATCCGTGCCGAATTCGGTTAGCGCGGCGGTAATCTCCGCAGTGATCCGTTCGCCCGCCAAAATCACATCGGCGGAGGCGTTGACACCCCCGGTTGCGGTTACGTCATAGGCGGACGCAATGGTTGAAACATCCGTCGCCACCAAGCCAGCGTTCAGATTGCCAGTCCCGGCCACCACATCGTAGGTGCCGGACGCCGTTGCATTAAGCACCGGTGCGTCGATTGCCGCGTCGGTGAGCGTCAACAGAACGCCGTCCATCTTTCCGGATGCACGCAGGGTTGCCGATACGATCACCTCGGGGCTGATCCGGTCGATCCGGATCCCTTCGCCCTTGCCGTCAAGATTGAATGTCAAGCCGTCGGCGATCTGCAGGACCGTGCCATCCAGCGTCAGGGCCTGCGCATCGGCTAGAGCGGTTGTCATGCCACTCAGCCCCAGCGTCCCTACGGCCTCCAACCCACCCTGCGGCCCGGCGACCTTGCCATCGAAGGTGAAACGTTCGAACGTCACCCCATCGGCCAGCGCCGCCAGTGGTGCAAGCGCTTCCAGTGAAATGGTGAGGTCGCTGTTTCCCGGTCCAGTCGCAAGAACGCCGGAACCGTTCAGCGTCAACGCTCGCGAGGACAACTCACCGGAGACAACCTCGATCATTCCGTCCGGCCGCTCGATGACCTGCGCCCGCAGACGGGCCTGATCACCAAGGATCGTGCGGACCCGATCGCTCAATTCAGGCCCCGGGGTTACAGAAAAATCCGCATCGACGGACAGACGCTCCGCATAGGCCAATATGGCTTGTCCCTGGGCCTCGAATGTCCGCTCAACCGCCGCAATAAAATCCAGACGCCACTCCTCCGGCGGGCCGTCCGCCGTCAACTCCAGTCGTGCCGGCGCATCAAGCGGGAAACCGGCAGCGGTCGCGACCATGCCACCCGGCGCCTCGTGCGCGGCGATCGCCAGCTTGAGCGTGTTGGTGGCGAAATCGCGACGCATCGACAACGTGATTTCGCCGGCTACATCATCGGTCCGGCGCAGCGTCAGCGCCAGCTCCTGCAAATCATCCTTGTCGACGGCGCGGCCATCGGCATCAAACGATATCGCCTGCGGCAACACCCCGTCGGCGATCGTCACCCGCTCCAGCCGTACCCCCTCGATCGACAGCGATATCGGCGAGCGCGGCCAGTCGAATATCCCCCGCGTTGACGGTTCAGACGGTTCCAGTTCGGGTGCCTCCGCATTTTCAGAGAGCGGACGTAGAACCGCCAAACCGATCAATTCCAGCCGGTTGATCGCCAACTCGCCTGAAAACAACCGATCTGGCATCCATGAAAAACTCAGCCGCTCCAGCGTCAGCCAGATTCCCTCACCATCCGAAACCTTCACATCCACGAGGCTGGTCAGGCCGTCGGTCGAATCCTCGATCGAGCCGGCGGTGATCTCAAAAGAGCCAGGTGAGCTAATCTGGTCCAGCGCCAGCTCGATCAGCTTGTTCTTGATTGACGGCAGGCTGATCTGAGCCCGGGCACCACCCTGGAGAACGAAGACTGCCAGCAGGGCGGCAAGCGTCATGGTGATCAGTATTCCGCGCATCAGAAGGCCTGCCCGATTGAGAAATAAACTTGGAAGGCGTCGTCCGCCGCACGCCCGTTCACCGGGAATGCAACATCCAGGCGAATTGGACCGGCCAGCGAATAATATCGCAAACCGAACCCGGCCGCTGCCTGCACCCCCTCGTCGAAATCCGGAAACATCGCCGTCGAGACCGAGCCCGCGTCAGCAAAAACTACGCCGCCAATATCAACGTATAGCCGCGCGCGCAGCTCGACCCCTCCCTCCAACGCCGAGCGGCCGCCGACCGGGTCGTTGTTGAGATCCAGCGGGCCAATAATATCTTGCGCATAACCCCGTACTGAACCGCCGCCACCTGAATAGAGTCGCCGGGTCGCCGGGATCGCATCGAGACCGGGCGCCAGGATCGAAGCCACTCGCCCCCGGGCGGCGATGACGAAACGGCGATTTTTATCAAGCGGTTGGTAAATCGAGCCGGTGGCGTCCAGCACCAGAAACTCGGTATCGCTATTGTCGTGAATGCCCGAAAATGGCGTCGCTTCGAGCCTCAGCCGTGTGCCCTTGGTCGGATCGAGTAAATCGTTCGAGCCATCGTAGTAGGCAAAAAATGGGGCGCCCAACAGAAATGCGTGCGCTTTGTCACCGCTATCGTCGATTGAACTAATCTCGGCCAGCCCGCCCAGCCCACCGCGCCAGCGATCGCTTACTTGCCGCTCCAAGCCAGCAAATCCAGTCACGCTAAGAGCGTCATACGCGTCATCGACCGTACGCAGAAATTTAAGGTCCGTTAACAGATCCTGGCCAGGCCGCAGAAATTGCGGCTTTCGAAGTGCCAGCCCGAGGCTTTGCTCGACCAGGCCGGCCTCCGCTTCGACCAGCAGTCGCTCGTTAGAGCCGAGAAGATTCCGATGCTCGAAGCTTGCACGAACGGTAGGACCCAAATCCGTGTCATACCGCAAACCGCCAGCGATGCGGCGGCGCGGCCCCTCTTCTAGCGTGACGGTGACAGGAAGAGGCGCCGGTTCCGCCCCGCGTTCAGATGACTCCTTCGGTCGTTCCGGTGGCGAACGGACGGCGACCGCTGTGAAGAGGTCAGTGGCAAACAGCAGGCGTTGGAATTCGTTAAGCGCCGAGGTATCAAAAGTTTGCCCGGCTTCCCAGGGCAGATAGCTCGCCAGATAGGCTTCATCGACGGTCCACCGCCCCTCGAATGTCACCGGGCCGAAGATGTAGGCCGAGCCAGCAGCAATCATGCTCTCGACGACCAGGGTTGCGGTTGCCGGGTCCGCCTGGCCCGAACGCCCGGTGAAATCAGCGTAGGGAAAGCCAGTTCGATGAAGCTCGGCCACAGCCGCGGCCTCGGCTGCGGCAATTTCCGATGATCGCGCTTGCTCGCCGACCGGCGACCCCAGCGCCGCCGCGTCGAGCGGTCGGGGTGCGACTGTGCCGGTCACATCGAACATCAGATCGTGGCGGGTCAAGGTGTAGGGCAACCCCGGATCGGCGGCGATCGTTACCAAGGCGGCTCCCGGTTCGGCCTCCGTGACCGCCACTGTGGCGCTGGAGGAGTAGTAGCCGCGCGAGCGCAGGATTTTCAGCAGCGTCTCCACATCGCTTTCGGCACGGCGCCGGAGGAAGGCGAGGCTCGCGGCGCCCTTGTCGCGCAGCCGGAACGAAGGCAGCGATTGTTCGGCGAGGCTGGTGACTTCATCCGATGGCATTCCTTCCAGCACAACGTTGTAGGTCACTGCTGTCTCCGGCCTGTCGAAGACAAGCGGAAGAGACCCATCACTATCAGAACAGCCCGCTAGCGCGGCCGCGAGCAGCAGACCAACGATCCACACCGGCCTGTAGCAGGAACGGGCCAGAAACTGTACCGACGAGTGCATTTGTCTATCCACTCTTGTTTGGCTTGAGCAAGCCAACTTCATTCTGTCTGAAGTGGACCACGCCCGAGGCCCGGTCAACCTGACAGCAGCCTGAACCGAGAATCTACCATTTGTTACATTCTGACAGATTTTGATCCCGCCGAAGACGCTCGATCTCGCGGTGGAAGGCAACAGTCGTAGCGCGCCGACAGGCGATTAGTTCATTTACACACCCGCTGGCAGTGCCACCAAGATGTTATTCCGGTCCGAGTTCGGTGCCTGGGCCGATCTCTTGGCTGCGCCGATGACCTTGGGCATTGCCCTGAAACAGGCTGCCGATCCAACGGCTTGTAACATAGAATACCGGAGTGAAAATCAGCCCAAAGAAGGTCACCCCAATCATTCCAAAGAACACCGCCGTGCCCAACGCTTGACGCATCTCGGCCCCGGCTCCGGTGGCGACGACCAGCGGTAGAACCCCAAGAATGAACGCAAACGAAGTCATCAGGATCGGCCGCAGCCGCAGCCGCGCCGCATGCACCGCCGCATCGACCCGGCTCATCCCCTGTTCCTCGGCCTGACGGGCAAACTCGACGATCAGGATGGCATTTTTCGATGCCAATCCGACCAGTACGACAAAGCCGATCTGGGTCAGGATGTTGTTGTCCATGCCACGCCAGATCACTCCCTCAATCGCCGCCAGCAGGCACATCGGCACGATCAGGATCACCGACAGCGGCAGCAGCCAGCTTTCGTATTGCGCCGCCAGCAGTAGGAACACAAACGCAGTCGCCAATAGGAACACGAAGATCGCGGTACTGCCGGCCTGTTTCTCCTGCAGTGCCAGTTCGGTCCACTCAAAAGCAAATCCGTCCGGCAGAATCTTTGCCGCCATCTCCTCGACCTTCTTCAGCGCATCGCCGGTTGAGACACCGGGCGCGGTCGAGCCCTGCAGCGCCGCCGCCGGGTACAGGTTGTATCGGGCGACACGGTAGGGGCCGGTGATATCGTGGAAGGTCGCCACCGCACCGATCGGTGTCATCTCGCCCGCCGCCGAGCGGGTCCGCAGCTTGGCGATGTCGCCGGGGTCGTCGCGGTACGGCCCATCCGCCTGGGCGGTGACCCGGTAGGTTCGACCTAAGAAGTTGAAATCGTTGACAAAGGCCGAGCCCAAGTAGACCTCCAGCGCCTCGGCTACCTGGTCCGGGCGGACACCGATCATCTCGGCCTTTACCCGGTCGATATCGGCATAGATCGCCGGTGTTTTGGTGTTGAACAGCGTGAAGACCCGGCTAAGCTCCGGCTCCTGATTGCCCTGGATCATCATCGCAAAGGCAGCTTCTTCCAGCGCCAACAGACCGCGACCGCGTCGATCCTGGATATACATCTTCCAGCCGCCACCTGTGCCGATACCGCGTACCGGCGGGGGCTGGATCAGGAAGATGTTGGCCTCCTTGATCTGGAACATCTGCTGTTGCAGCTCACCGAGTATACGGCCAGCGGTCAGCCCTTGCTCGGCGCGCCACTTGAACGGTTTCATCGGCACGAAGATCGCGGCGCCGTTCGAGGCATTGGTGAAAGTGGCACCGTCGAGGCCGACGATGGCGACGGTGTCGCGGACACCGGGGTGTTTCAGGATAATCTCCGATGCCTGCCGCGCGATCGCGTCGGTGCGCGCCAACGACGAGCCCGCGGGAAGCTGGATGACGGTGATCAGATAACCCTGATCCTGGGCCGGGATGAAGCCGGTCGGCGTCTTACCGAACTGATCATAGGTCAGCCACAGTAGCCCGCCATAGGCGATCAGCACGATGACCGAGACGCTGAGCAGGCCGCGCACGACCAGCCGGTAACCGTCGGCAAAATGCTCGAAACCCCAGTTGAACGCGTTCCCCGCCATCCGGAAGGGCCAGGTAAAGAAATCCCAGGCGCGGCGAAAAATACCCTGCGATTGGTGGTCCGGCCCGTCGTGGCGCATGATCAGCGACGCCAGCGCCGGCGACAGCGTCAGCGAGATCAGCACCGAGATCGCCGTGGCGGTGGCGATGGTGACCGCGAACTGGCGGAAGAATTGCCCGGTGATGCCCTCGAGAAAAGCGCTGGGGATGAACACCGCCAGCAGCACCAAACCCTGCGCCAACAGCGCGGTCGAGACCTCCGTCATGGTGTTGCGCGCGGCTTCGCGCGGCGCCTGGCCCTGGCGCAGGAACCGCTCGACATTTTCCACCACGATGATGGCGTCATCGACGACGATGCCAATCGCCAGCACCAGCCCGAAAAGCGTCAGGTTGTTGATCGAATAGCCGAGCGCTGCCATCACCGCGAAAGTGCCGATCAGCGATACCGGAATTGCGATGATCGGGATCACCGAGGCCCGCAGGCTTTGCAGGAAGATGACGATCACCAGCACGACCAGCAGCACCGCCTCGAGGATCGTCGTGTAGACGGCATCGATCGACTGGGCGATGAATTCGGTCGGGTTATAGACAACGCGATGCTCGATGCCGGGTGGAAATCCGGTGGACAACTCGTCCATCACCCGCAGGATTTCGTCCGCCGTCTCCAGCGCATTCGAGCCCGGAAGTTGGAAAATGCCAATCGGCAGCGCAACATCCGCGCCCAGATAGCCGTTGATCGCATAGTCCTGGGCGCCAAGCTCGACCCGTCCGATGTCACGCACCCGGACCAACCCGCCATTCTCGCCGGTGCCGACAACAATTTCCTCGAACTGCTCGGGCGCGTCGAGCCTGCCTTGGGTTTGCACTTGCAACTCGAACGCCGAGGGGTTTGGCACCGGCAGGCGGTTGATGATGCCTGACGCAACCTGCACGTTGTTGGCCCGCAGCGCCGAGACCACCTCGCCTGCGGTCAGCCCGCGCGCCGCGACCAGCTCGGGGTCGAGCCAGATGCGCATCGAATAGGCCCGCTCGGCGAACACGGTCGCGCGACCGACCCCGTCGATCCGCGCCAGCCGGTCGACCACCTGGGTTCTAGCGTAGTTCGAGATATACAGCTGGTTGCGCGTGGCGTCGGGCGACAGCATGTGGATGACCATCATCAGGTCGGGCGACGATTTCAACACATTCACGCCCAGACGCCGCACCGCCTCCGGTAACCGTGGCTCGGCAATCGCGACCCGGTTCTGCACCAGAACCTGCGCGTTCTCGATGTCGGTGCCAAGCTCGAACGACACCGAGATGGTGACCCGCCCGTCGCCGGTCGCCTGACTGAGCATATACAACATGCCCTCGACGCCGTTGACCTCCTGCTCGATCGGGGTCGCGACCGTATCGGCGACGACCTCGGCCGAGGCGCCAGGGTAAGCTGCGCTGATCTGGATCGTGGGTGGTGCGATCTCTGGATACTGCGTGACCGGCAGGCCGAAATACGAGACCGCGCCCAGCAGGGTCAGCAAGATAGAGATAACGGCAGCGAAGATCGGCCGGTCGATGAAAAAATGAGCGATACGCATCGCTTATTCGCCTTCAATCGTCAGCGTAATTTCCTGCGCTGAGACCTTTGCGCCCGGGCGTGCCCGCTGGATGCCGGCAACCACCACCCGGTCATCGGGCGACAGCCCTGCCTTGACCACCCGGAGCCCCTTGTGGAGCGCGCCGAGAGTGACCGGGCGGGGGCTGACAGTCCCCTCGGCATCGACGATCATCACGATCTTGCGTGCCTGATCGGCGATCACCGCCTCGTCAGGGATCAGTAATGCATCGAACTGGCCCGAGCCCGGCAGCCGAATGCGCCCAAATGTACCGGGAACAAAGAACCGGTCCGGGTTTGGCAGCAAGGCCCGCGCAACGATGGTGCCGGAGTTCGGGTCGATCTGGTTATCGACAAAATCCAGTGTTCCCTGATGAGGGAAGGTATCCTCGTCCATCAGCCGAACGTCCACCCGGTAGGGCGTCGACAGCCCCGCCAGCCGGTCGCCGGAACCGGAAAGTCGGGTGTAGCGCAGAAAATCGGCCTCCGACGCGGTGAAGACGAAATGCACCGGATCGATCGACACGATCGTCGATAGCAGAGTCGCGGTGTTCGAGCCACCAACGACGAGGTTGCCGGGATCAACCTTGCGATTGGACATCTGCCCGGTAATCGGCGCCCTGATCTCGGTGAAATCGAGGTTCAGCCTGGCTTGACGCAGTTCGGCCTCGGCTATGGCAACCTGGGCATTGGCCCCGGACATCGTCGCCTTCGCGCGGTCAACATCCTGGACGCTGCCGACATTGCGCTCGGCCAGCGTGGTTGCACGGTCCAGTTCAAGCTGCGCTAGCGCGCGCTGTGCCTCAGCGGCTGCAACCGTGGCCTCGGCTCGGGCAATCTCGGCCCGGAACGTGCGCTGATCGATCACGAACAGCAGGGCCCCTTGTGGAACGATCTCGCCATCCTCGAAGGCAACCCTTTCGAGATAGCCCGAGACCCGGGACCGAATCTCGACCCGGTCGACCGCCTCGAAGCGGCCGGTATAGACGTCGAATTCGACAATGGACCGCATCAGCGGGCGTGCCACATCGACCGCCGGCGCCTGCTGAGCCGACGCGACAACCGACGACATACAGACGCAGGCAAACGTGACGGCAATGATGCGCGCAGCCACGCGAAAGAATCGTTTCGCTAGCATCGAAGCCTCCATGTCGCTCATAGCGACTGCAACCTATCTGTTAGACGAGGTCGATCAAGGTCTGATTTGACCGAAATTAGTTACTTATCGTTCACTCGGTCAGACCAGGTAGGTCACATTCGCCCACCAACAATGGGTCGCGGCTGCGGCGTTTACGTTTGCGGCTCTATGCCAGCCTATCCCGCCACCCGCTCCACTGCTGCACATATATCGTCGACGACCCGGTCCAGTAGGTCAGGGTTTTCCGCCTCGCCCATAACTCGAATGACCGGCTCAGTGCCAGATGCGCGGATCACAAGGCGGCCGGAACCCGCTAGGCGGGCTTCTCCCGAACTGATCGCCGCCACCACTCCGGCGTCCTCCAACGGCAAGGTCGCTTGGCTGAAGCGGATCGAGCGCAGCCGCTGGGGAAAGGGGTCGAACAGTTTGCAGACCTCAGAGGCAGGGCGTTCCTCATCGACCAGCACGTTCAGAACCTGCAGGGCCGCGAGCAGCCCGTCGCCGGTGGTCACGTAATCCGACAGCACGATATGGCCAGACTGTTCGCCGCCGAGGTTGAAGCCCCCGGCCCGCATTGTCTCGACTACATAGCGGTCACCGACCTTGGTGCGGACGAGGCCGATCTGCTGCCCGGCCAACAGCCGCTCGAGCCCGAGGTTCGACATCACGGTGGAAACCAGAGTGTTGTGTGCCAACAGGCCCTGCCCAGCCCAACGGGTGGCGATTAAAGCCATAATCTGGTCGCCGTCGACGACCTGGCCGTTCTCGTCGATGATGTGGACCCGGTCGGCGTCGCCATCCAGCGCAATGCCGAGATCGGCGCGGTTGTCGAGCACTGCCTTCTGGCAAGCAGCAGTGTCGGTCGAGCCACATTCCTTGTTGATGTTCTCGCCGTCCGGACTGACGCCGAGGCGGACCACTTCGGCGCCCAGCTCCCACAACACCTCGGGCGCGGTCGCGTAGGCGGCACCGTTGGCGCAGTCGATAACAATCTTCAGACCGCTGAGTCTACGCCCACGCGGAAATGTAGCCTTGCAAAATTCAATGTAGCGGCCGCGCCCATCGTCCAGCCGTTTAGCCCGACCGATAAGGTTGGACTGCGCCAGACCCGGCGCGTCCTCCATCAGAGCCTCGATCTCGATCTCAACCTCGTCGGAAAGTTTGTAGCCATCCGGTCCAAACAGCTTGATGCCATTGTCCTCGAACGGGTTGTGCGAGGCCGAGATCATTACGCCAATATCGGCGCGGACCGAGCGAGTAAGCATACCGACGGCCGGGGTCGGCATTGGCCCAAGCTGGATCACATCCATTCCGACGCTGGTAAAACCGGCGGTCAGTGCAGTTTCAAACATATAGCCGGACCTGCGGGTGTCTTTGCCGATCACCACCGTGTGGCGATGCGGACCGCGGGTAAAGTAGTGCCCCGCCGCCATCCCAAGACGCATCGCAACTTCGGCAGTCATTGGCCAAGCGTTTGCCCGGCCGCGGATACCGTCGGTGCCAAAATACTTGCGACTCATCGTAATGCCTTCCCGTCACGCCCCAAGGCTTTGTTCTTCAAGGGTAATCGCCATCCAGACCTGCACCGCCTGGCGGGTCTCGGCCACATCATGCACTCGCAGGATCTGCGCCCCCAGGGCCAATCCAACAAGCGCTGCTGCGACCGAACCATGTGCCCGTTTGCCCGCCTCGCCAACCCCGCTGAGCGTGCCGATAAAACGTTTACGCGACGCCCCCAGGATCACCGCACAGCCGAGTCCGTGAAACAAGGATAGCCTGCGGATTAACGCGAGATTGTGCTCGATGGTCTTGCCAAATCCGATACCGGGATCGACCACAACGCGGACCCGGTCAATTCCGGCGGCCTCGGCGGCGGCGAGGCGCATCTCGAGGAAGTCGTAGACGTCGAGCAAAACATCGCCGTAGCGCGGGTCATCCTGCATCGTGCGGGGATCGGCCAGGGCATGCATCAGGCAAACCGACGGTGCGGTGGCAGCGACCGCGAGGCTACGCTGGTCATAGGTCAGGGCCGAGATGTCGTTGATCATTACTGCACCGGCAGTCAGCGCCGCCTCGGCAACCGACGCTTTGCGAGTGTCGATCGAGATCAACGCCGGACAACCTGCCGCGTGCAGGCCCTCGATCACCGGGATCACCCGGTCAAGCTCCTCGTCAAGGCCAACCGGGTTGGCACCGGGTCGGGTCGATTCGCCGCCGATGTCGAGAATGTCGGCTCCAGCCGCCGCCAAGGCCAAGCCGTCGGCCACGGCGGCATTGGCGTCGGCCAATCGTCCACCGTCAGAAAAGCTGTCGGGTGTCACGTTCACCACACCCATGATCCGCGGTTGGCTCAATTCGAGGCCGGCCAGTGCCGTGCGCGGTGCGGAGAGCCGCGCCAAAGCCTCCGCCTCCTCGGGATGCATCGCCTCGGCGGCGACGACCGGCAGGATTTCGGGGGCGTTGCCACGGCGCAACACCTCGATCTCGACGAAGCCGAACTGAGTACCGGCGAGCGGCCGGGCACCCGGGCGCGTCGGTGCGCATGGCAGCGGGCGGAGATAGGCGCGGCGCAGATCGGTGGTCATCGATGCGGCATAGCGCAGCATTATGGTGGCTGCAACTGGCATATTAAACGAATTTAAAGTGTGATTATTTTGAGCGGTATTTATTTTATGTGCTTTATTGATTTTCCCGAATCATAGAGCTAAATCTCTTTCAACACGCAAAACGGAGATAAATGCGATGAGCCCTGCTGACTTCGTATCGCCGCTACAAACCCAGGAGACCGACGCGCTGATCATTGGCGCAGGGCCGGTCGGCCTGTTTGCGGTTTTCGAGCTGGGGTTGCTGGGGCTGAAATCCCGGCTGATCGACACACTTGATCGCCCTGGCGGGCAGTGCGCCGAGCTGTACCCCGAGAAGCCGATCTACGACATTCCCGGCCTGCCGAAGGTCTCGGGCCAGGAGTTGACCGACAACCTGATGGCGCAGGCAGCGCCGTTCGAGCCGGAATTCCGCTTCAACCAGCGGGTCGACGGCCTGACCAAACGCGCCGATGGCCGCTTTCAGATTGTCACCGATGCGGGTGAGGTCCATGTCGCGCCGGTTGTGTTCATCGCCGCCGGAGCGGGCAGCTTTACCCCGCGCAAGCCGAAGGTAGATGGTATTGCGCCTTACGAGGGCAAGTCGCTGTTCTACGCGGTGCGCCGCCGGGCCGATTTCGAGGGCCGCGATCTGGTCATCGTTGGCGGTGGCGATTCGGCGCTGGACTGGGCGCTGGACCTGTTGCCATCGGTGAAATCGCTGACACTGGTGCATCGCCGCGACAAGTTCCGTGCGGCGCCCCATTCGGTTGACGCCATGGAGAAGGCGGTTGCCGAGGGCCGGATGAAGTTCGTCATGGGTGAGCTGGACCGACTGGACGGTGCGGATGGCGCACTGACCGCCGTGAATATCCGCAACAAGGCCGAGACCACCACAATTGCCGCCGACCGGTTGCTGACCTTCTTCGGGCTGAACATCGAACTTGGTCCGATTGCCGACTGGTCGCTTGACCTGGAGGACGGCAAGCAGATCCGCGTCGATACCGAGAAGTTCCAGACCTCGACCCCCGGCGTCTTCGCCATCGGCGATATCAACGCCTATCCGGGCAAGCTGAAACTGATCCTATCGGGCTTCCACGAGGGCGCCCTGGCGGCCCAGGAAGCGTTCCGCATCGCCCGGCCCGATGAAAAGCTGCGGTTCCAGTATACGACCTCCTCGTCCGAACTGCAGAAGAGGTTGAAGGTCGCATGATGGCTGATTTCCACGTTACCACCCGGTCGGGTGAGAAGCATAGGTTGGAAGGCGTCGATGGTTGGCGGCTGATGGAGATTTTGCGCGACTACAAGATGGGCGTCGAAGGCATTTGCGGCGGCCAGTTGGATTGCGCCAGTTGCCACATCTATGTCGAACCCGATTGGGTCGCCCGGCTGCCCGAGCCGCGCGACGAGGAAGAAGCGAAGCTCGACGAACTGCCAAGCTGGGAGGAGAACTCTCGGCTTTCCTGCCAGATCATCTGGGGCGAGGAACTTGATGGCCTCACCATGACCGTTGCCCCTGACTAAACCCCAAATACGGAGGACTTGCACCATGGCCAAGGAATTCAATCCGGTTGTCGTCACTGCCAACGATCTGGTCGAAGGCGACAGCGTGTTTTTGGGCGCGTTTGGCTGGGTCCGCGACATCGCGGCGGCCCGGGTTGCATTGTCCGAGGGCGAGGCCAAGGTGCTGGAGACAGCGGGCAATGAGGGCGAGAATGGCAACCTGGTGGTCGGCCCCTATCTGATCGAGGTTTCGGTCACGAACGGCCAGCCTGTCCCGGTGCTGCGCCGCGAACAGATCCGCGCCAGCGGGCTGCCCACCATGCCCTTTGGCCTGGACGTGCCGGTGGAACGCCGGGCGGCCTGAGGAGACAAGAATGTATCGCTATGACGAGTTCGACCACCGCTTTGTCAACGAGCGGGTGGCGGAGTTTCGCGATCAGGTCGAGCGCCGCCTGACCGGCGCGCTGAACGAGGCCGAGTTCAAGCCGTTGCGGCTGATGAACGGGCTTTATTTGCAGCTTCACGCCTATATGCTGCGGGTGGCAGTTCCATACGGCACCCTGGACAGTCGCCAGATGCGGATGCTGGCCCATATCGCCGAGACCTGGGACAAGGGTTATGGCCACTTCACCACGCGCCAGAACATCCAGTTCAACTGGCCCAGGCTGAAGGATGTGCCCGATATTCTGGAAGCGTTGGCCTCGGTCGAGATGCACGCCATCCAGACCTCGGGCAACTGCATCCGCAACATCACCTCGGACCCCTATTCCGGTGTCGCACCGGAGGAGATCGAGGACCCTCGGATCACCGCCGAAATGCTGCGCCAATGGTCGAGCCTGCATCCGGAGTTCACCTATCTGGGGCGCAAGTTCAAATTTGCGGTGACCGGGTCGGAGCATGACCGCGCCGCGATCAAGGTGCATGATATCGGCATCCAGATCATCCGCAACGAGGCTGGCGAGGTGGGTTACCGGGTGCTGGTCGGTGGCGGCCTCGGCCGCACACCGATGATCGGCAAGGAGCTGCGGGCGTTCCTGCCCAAGGCCGACCTGCTGCCCTATGTCGAGGCGGCGCTGCGGGTTTATAATCTGCATGGCCGACGCGACAACAAATACAAGGCGCGGATCAAGATCCTGGTGCACGAGACCGGCATCGACGAATTCCGGGCCCAGGTCGAGCACGAGTTCGCCACGATGGATCGAGCCGCCGTTACCGCGCCCGAGGGTGAGATGGAGCGCATCGCCGCATATTTCGCGCCGCCGGAATTGGCGACAAAGCCCCCTGCCCCGGTGGAGTTCGAGCGGATGCAGAAGCTGGATCCGGATTTCGCCCAATGGGTCGAGCGCAATACCTATGCCCACCGGGTGCCTGGCTATGCGGCGGCGACGATCTCGCTGAAACCGATCGGCGGCGCGCCGGGGGATGCCACCGCCGAGCAGATGCGGGTGATGGCCGATCTGGCCGAGACCTATTCGGTCGACGCGATGCGGGTGACCCACGAGCAGAATATCGTGCTGCCGCATGTCGCGATTGGTGATTTGTACAAGCTGTATCGCGGGCTGGCCTCGATTGGGCTGGATATGCCGAACAAGGGTCTGGTGACCGATATCATCGCCTGCCCAGGCCTGGATTATTGCGCCCTGGCGACCGCACGGTCGATCCCGGTAGCGCAGGCGATCAGCAATCGGTTTGCGGATAACAAGCGGCAGCGTGAGATCGGGCCGCTGTCGATCAAGATTTCGGGCTGCATCAACGCCTGCGGCCATCACCATATCGGCCATATCGGTATCCTGGGCCTCGATAAGGCCGGGGTCGAAAGCTATCAGATCACGCTGGGGGGCGAGTCTACCGAGGATGCCCGGCTTGGCGACCGGACCGGGCCGGGCTTTGGCTATGACGAGGTGCCGGGCGTGGTCGAGAAGATCATCGACACCTATCTCGACCTGCGTGAGGGCCAACGCGAAACCTTCTTCCAGACCTATCGCCGGGTCGGGATGGAGCCGTTCAAGGAGGCTCTTTATGCCACAGCTGATTGACCGGCTCGGCACCGCCAAGGACCCTTGGGTGACGCTGGGCGCCGAGGACGTGCTGCCAGACAGCGGCGCGATGATCGTGCCGTTGGAGCGATTGGCCGAAGCGTTGGACGCCGGATTGGAGCTGGGCGTTCACCTCCCGAATGACACTGATCCGGCAGGTTTGAAGCCATATTTCGACCGGCTGTCGCTGATCTCGGTCGGTTTTCCCAGCTTTTCCGACGGGCGCGGGTTCTCGATCGGCCATTGCCTGCGGCAGTTTGGCTTCCAGGGGCGGCTGCGGGCGACCGGGCCGGTGATTTCTGACCAGTTCGACTATCTGCTCGCTTGTGGGTTCGACGAGGTATCACTGCCCGACAGCATCGCCGAGCGCCAGCCGCTGGAGCATTGGGCGGCAACTCCGGGGCGGATTTCGCTGGGCTACCAGCGCGGACTGGCCGGGCGCGGCTCGATCCTGGATGCGCGCCGAGCTGCAAGTTATGCGGCTGGTCGTGGATGAGCCCGCCTTCGGGACGGCGCCGCACCCGCCGTTCCGTCGGCTAAGCCCGCACGCCAATGCACAGGTACTGAACCGGGTCCACGCGGCAAGCGAAGCCTCGGTGCTGCTCGACGATGTGATCCGTCAACAGTATTGGCAGGGTGTGACGCTGGTCTCGAGCTTCGGGGCGGATTCGGCGGTGCTGCTGCATATGATCGCGCAGATCGACCGGGCAACCCCGGTGCTGTTTCTGGAAACCGGCATGCTGTTCCCGGAGACGCTGGCCTATCAGCACGAGCTGGCGTTACGGCTCGGCTTGACCGATGTGCGGCTGATACGGCCCGACCCTGATGACCTCGCCAATGAAGATCCTGACGGGAGGCTGCACGCCGAGAATACCGACGGCTGCTGCTTTATCCGCAAGACCCTGCCACTGCGCCGGGCGCTGGAGCCCTTCGGCGCCTGGATCACCGGCCGCAAACGGGCCCAGGCGGCGACCCGCGCCGGGCTGGAGCTGTTCGAGGAGGACCGCGAGAACGGTCTGCTGAAGGTCAACCCGCTGGCCTATTGGGATAGCGCCATGGTGCGGGCTTATATGAGCGAGCACGCCCTGCCGACGCACCCGCTGGTGGCGCGAGGCTATCCCTCGATCGGCTGCATGCCCTGCACAACGCCAGTCAGGCCTGGTGAGGACCCGCGCGCCGGCCGGTGGCGTGATTCTGGCAAAGTGGAATGCGGCATCCATTTTGACGGAAAGAAATGGGTGCATAAACCTGTGGCGTTGGGTGTTGTCGGCAGCTTTCCGTAATGCGTGTTACAAGCGGCGGAAATCCAGCCAATCTCGCGCTCTCCTTCCACCAAGCCCGTGCTAAGTTGCGCCCGACTCAGCCGCAACAGGAGCGCCGCCCGATGCTTCAAAAGTTCGAACGCTATCCCCTTACATTTGGCCCGACCCCGATTGAAAAGCTATCGCGGCTGAGCGCGCACCTCGGCGGCGGGGTTGAGATTTATGCCAAGCGGGAAGATTGCAACTCCGGGTTAGCTTTTGGTGGTAATAAGTTGCGAAAGCTGGAGTATATCGTGCCGGATGCCATCGCGTCCGGCGCCGATACGCTGGTTTCCATTGGCGGCGTTCAGTCGAACCATACGCGCATGGTCGCGGCGACCGCCGCCAAGATCGGGATGAAATGCCGGTTGGTGCAGGAAGCCTGGGTGCCGCACGAGGACGCGGTCTACGACCGGGTCGGCAACATCCAGCTCAGCCGGATCATGGGCGCGGATGTGCGGCTGGTTGATGAAGGTTTCGACATCGGCATTCGCCAAAGCTGGGAGGACGCCATTGCCGATGTGAAGGCCAATGGCGGCAAGCCCTATGCGATCCCGGCGGGCGCGTCGGTGCATAAATTCGGCGGGCTCGGTTATGTCGGCTTTGCCGAGGAAGTGCGGGCGCAGGAGGCAGCGCTGGGCTTCTCGTTCGATTATGTGATTGTCTGTACGGTTACCGGATCGACCCATGCGGGAATGGTCGCCGGGTTCGCGCCCGACGACCGGGCGAGAACCGTGATTGGCATCGATGCCTCGGCCACGCCCTCGCAGACTAGGGCGCAGGTGTTGGAGATTGCCCAGAACACCTCAGGCCTGATTGGCGGCCGGATAATCACCGAAGACGATATCATGCTGGAGGAGGACTACGCCTACCCGATCTATGGCGTGCCATCGCGCGAGACCATCGAGGCGATCAGGTTATCCGCCCGGCTGGAAGGGATGATCACCGATCCGGTCTATGAGGGCAAATCGATGCAGGGCATGATCGATCTGATCGCAAAGGGTTATTTCCCGGCCGGATCGAAAATCCTGTACGCTCATCTGGGCGGGGCACCGGCGCTGAGCGGTTATGGTTATACGTTCCGAAACGGGTGAGGAGCGCTCAACAGTTCCTTCCCCGCACTTGATGCGGGGTCTCAAGCCGATGTGCGCAGGACATCGAGGCCCCGGCTCAAGGCCGGGGAAGTGAGGGAAGAACGTTCCTCAGCCCCCCTCGGCCTCGCCCTCAACTTCTCCCTGCTCGGCGATCCACGCGACCGAGACGACGGTCTCGTCCGCGGCGGTGTTCAGGACCCGGACGCCGCCGGCACCGCGTGAGCGGAACGAGATGCCCGCGACCGGGCAGCGGATCGATTGGCCGGAATCGGTCATCAGCATGATCTGGTCGTCGATCTCGACCGGGAACGACGCCACAAGCTTGCCGCCGCGCATCTTCGAGTCCATCGCCCAGACCCCTTGGCCACCGCGCCCGCGCACCGGGTAGCCGTGGCTTGAGGAAGTCTTTCCGGAACCGGTTTCGGTGATGGTCAGGATCAAGTCCTCGGCGGCCGACATCTCGACATAGCGGCCCTCGGGCAAGGCGATATCGGCGACCACCTCGGCCTCCTCGCCGGTATCGGGCTCCTCGCCGTCGTCCAGCGCCCCGGCAACCGCCCGGCGCATCTTAAGGTAGGCGGCACGCTCGTCCGGTTCCGCCTCGAAATGGCGGATCACCGCCATCGACACGACCTCGTCGCCCTTGGCCAGCCGGATGCCGCGCACGCCGGTCGAACCGCGCCCGGCGAACACCCGCACCGCGGTCGTCGGGAAGCGGATCGCCTTGCCGAGTGCTGTGACCAGCATCACGTCGTCGCCCTCGTCGCAGATGCGGGCGCCGATCAGGCGGGTGTCGGCCTCCTCGCCCTCGAACTTCATCGCGATCTTGCCGTTGCGCATGACATTGGCGAAATCGCTCAGCCGGTTGCGGCGCACGTCGCCGCGCGAGGTGGCGAAGACGATCTGCAGGTTTTCCCACTCCTCGTCCGGCACGTCGACCGGCATCATCGCCGCGATCGACACGCCCTGCGCCACCGGCAGCACGTTGACGATGGCCTTGCCCCGGGCGTTGCGACCGCTAAGCGGCAGGCGCCAGGTCTTCAGTTTGTAGACGATGCCATCGGTGGTGAAGATCAGGATCGGTGTGTGGGTATTGGCAACGAACAGACGGGTGACAAAGTCCTCGTCCTTGGTCGACATGCCCTGGGTGCCCTTGCCACCCCGCCCCTGGGTCCGGAACTCGGCCAGCGGCGTGCGTTTGATGTAGCCGCCATGGGTCACGGTCACCACCATGTCCTCGCGCTCGATCAGGTCCTCGTCCTCGAGGTCGCCCTCCCAGTCGACGATCTCGGAGCGCCGCGGCGTGGCGAATTCCTCGCGCACCGCGCGCATTTCTTCCGAAACGATGGCCTGAATGCGCTCGCGTGAGCGCAGGATGTCGAGGTAGTCGGTAATGCTGGCGGCGAGACCCTGTAATTCATCGCCGATCTCGGCGACGCCCATCGCAGTCAGGCGCTGGAGCCGGAGATCAAGGATGGCGCGGGCCTGCACATCCGACAGGTAATAGGTGCCGTCATCGTTGATCCGGTGCGACGGATCATCGATCAGCTGTATGTAGCCGGCGATCTTCTCGGCCGGCCAGCGGCGTTCCTTCAGGCTCTCGCGGGCCGTGGCGGGGTCGGGCGACGAGCGGATTGTGGCGACCACCTCGTCGGCGTTCTCGACTGCGACCGCCAGGCCGCACAAAAGATGCGCCCGTTCGCGCGCCTTGGTTAGCAGATGTGCGGTGCGCCGGGCGACAACTTCCTCGCGGAACGCAAGGAACGCGGTCAGGATGGTCTTGAGGTCAAGCTGCTCGGGCCGGCCGTTGTTCAGCGCCAGCATGTTGCAGCCGAAATGGGTTTGCAGCGGGGTAAAGCGGTATAGCTGGTTCAACACCACATCAGCGGTCGCATCGCGCTTCAGCTCGATGACCACCCGAATCCCGAGACGGTCGGATTCGTCCTGCACATGGGCGATACCCTCGATCTTCTTGTCGCGCGCCAGTTCGGCGATCTTCTCGATCATCGTCGCCTTGTTGACCTGGAAGGGCACCTCGTCGACGATGATGGCGTAGCGGTCCTTACGGATCTCCTCGACCCTGGTCTTGGCCCGGATGATCACCGAGCCGCGCCCGGTATGGTAGGCCTTGCGGGCACCGGACTGGCCCAGGATCAGTGCGCCGGTGGGGAAATCCGGCGCCGGGATGAACTCCATCAGCCCTGCTATATCCATATGCGGGTTCTCGATCAGCGCCAGGGTCGCATCGATCACTTCGCCGAGATTGTGGGGCGGGATATTGGTCGCCATGCCGACGGCGATACCGGAGCCGCCATTGACCAGCAGGTTGGGGTAGCGCGCCGGCAGCACCACCGGCTCGCGGTCCTTGCCGTCGTAGTTGTCCTGGAAATCGACCGTGTCCATGTCGATATCGGCCAGCAGCACATCGGCGGGTTTGGCCATCCGGACTTCGGTGTAACGCATCGCCGCCGGGTTATCGCCGTCCATTGAGCCAAAGTTACCCTGGCCATCCAGCAGCGGCAGGCGCATCGAGAACGGTTGTGCCATGCGGACCAGCGCATCGTAGATCGCGCTGTCGCCATGCGGGTGATATTTACCCATGACATCGCCGACCGGACGCGCGGATTTGCGGTAATCCTTGTTCCAGGTGTTGTTGGTCTCGTGCATCGCATACAGGATGCGCCGGTGGACCGGCTTCAGGCCGTCGCGCAGGTCAGGGATGGCGCGGCTGACGATCACGCTCATCGCGTAATCGAGATAACTGCGCTTCATCTCCTCCTCGATGGCGATCGTCGGGCCGTCGTGGGGAGCCCGCTCGGGAGCCCGGACTTCAGGGGTTTCTGGCGGTTCGTCCCCGCCTTCGGGGCCACCGTTTAGGTCGTCGTCTTCACTCACTCGAAGCTCCTGCCCTCGGCTCTGCCGCTCGGGTATTTTTTGGATTGTTTTTGTTTGCCGGGATTATAGCCGTGGGTCGCGTGCGGAGCAATCTTAGCGAGCCCGATTCTGCATATTATGGTAGGTTAATTTGATAGAAACCGCAGTCATTTGAGGTTGAATGCCATTGCCGACGCGTTCTCAGCCAGCGAATGGACAAAAATCCACAAATTGCTCGCCAAGGACGAGGCGCGCTTTGGCCTGCCGCAGCGGCGCGACGGGTCGTTCGTGCTCGCGTCGTTCAACATCCGGAAGTGCGGCGATCCGACATCGCGCTCGGACGGTGCGCTCGACCTGATGACCAGTTTCATCCGCCGATGCGATCTGGTGGCCGTGCAGGAGGTGGTGTCCGACCTGTCGATGATCGAGGCTCTGCGCGACCGCGCGGCCGCCGACGGCTCAACCTGGGAGCTTGCGGTCTCGGACGTAACCGGCGGCGTGACCGGGGGTCAGGGGATGGAGGAGAGGCTCGCGTTCCTCTACCGGCCCGCCCGTTTTGCCCGTGGCCCCGTTTTGGCGATATCACCTATGATCGCTCGGCGGTGCTGGGAAGCCTGTTCCGGCATCGTGGCGTCTTCATGGAGGCGATGGCGGAATACGCCGATGACAAGATCGCGCATCTTTCCGCAGAGGTCGCCAGGCTGAAGTGGGAGCTCAAGGGCAAGCGGGGAGAAAAACCGAAGGGAAAGAGCGCGCCGGAAACCCAGTCGCCGCATTTCCTGACCTTCATCCGAACACCCCACATGGCGACATTCGAGGTGCTGTCGCCCAGCGGGGCCGCGCCGTACAAATTCTCGCTGGTCAACGCCCATTTTCTGTTCGGCGGCGATGGTCGAAGCGAGCGTCGCGAGCGGGAGAACGAGTTCAATGCCCTGACCGACTGGATGTTGGAGCGGGTCGCCAGCAACCGCTCGCATAATCGCAATTATATCCTGCTGGGTGGCATGAACCTGGCCTTCGACACGGAGGAGGACAAAAGGCGCAAGGCGATCATCGAGCGGATCAAGGCGATGAACGCGACCCTGAAGGCGCGCGAAGCCGCGACGGTGGTCAATTTTCCCTTCATCGATCCGCGCCGCGATCCGCGCACCGACAAGATCACGCTGATCCGCAGCAATGCGCGCCAGGATCAGACCTTTGACCGGATTGCGATCTTTGCAAAGGATGAGCGGCTACCCGGTTTCGCGGCCAACCCTGATGTCGCCGACGATCCGGACCCAGATGGCTTCGACTACCAGCATTTCGATTTCGCCGATCTGTTCGCCGAAACGGTCCTCGGCCCGACGACCGAATTATCCGACATGGCGATGGGTCCAAAGTCCAAGTTCATCGATCGGTTCCAGCACGACGTCTCGGATCACATGCCGATCTGGATCCGCCTGCCGCTGCCGGCGTGAGAGCGCGACATCGCAACGGCGGCACCTTTTGCCGTCAGAGCTTTGGCACCTTCTTCGACGACAGGATCTGCGCCAGGTTCTCGCGCAGCATCTTTTCGTACTCGCCGCAGAAGTAGGCGACCGTTACCTCGTCGACCTCGCCGGGCTCAAGTCCCTTCGCCTGCGCCACGAAGGCGTTGAACCGTGCGGTTGCGAACATCATTGACGCGCTGATCTGGCTGAACGGCAGGTCGCTCGCCAGTGTGTTCGCGACCGCGAGGAACTTGTCCGCGCGATCCATGAAGGCGCTGGTCTCGGCGGCACTCATGTCAGCGCCCTGATGGAGTTTGTTGGCCATGGTTCAAAACGGAATTTCGTCGTCCATGTTGCCGCCGCCACCGCCGCCGGAACCACCACGGTCATCGAAGCCGCCGCCCTGTTGGCCGCCGCCGCCGCCCTGGCCACCCGAGCCACCGTCGCTGCGACCGTCGCTGCGACCGTCGAGCATGGTCAATTCGGAGCGGTAAGGGCGCAGGACGACCTCGGTCGAATAGCGGTCCTGACCGTCCTTGTCCTGCCATTTGCGGGTTTCAAGCTGGCCCTCGATATAAATCTTTGCGCCCTTGCGCAGATACTGCTCGGCAACCCGGATCAATGGTTCCGAGCGGATCACCACGTTGTGCCACTCGGTCCGCTCCTTGCGCTCGCCCGAATCGCGGTCCTTCCAGTTTTCCGAGGTGGCGATCCGCATGTTGCAGACCTTACCGCCGCTGGGGAACGACCGGACCTCCGGATCCGCACCCAGATTTCCGATCAAGATTACCTTGTTGACGCTGCCTGCCATGGCCGAGACCTCCTTGTCCGCGAATCCCCAATTTCGCCGCACATTAGCGGCGCTCTCCGTCACACACCAGCGCAGCATGGTAAAGCAGTGGTTAACGCAGCGGTGATTGATTTTGTTATCCTGGCAAACCTATGGCGCGAGCGCAGAATTATGTAAGCTTCCGATTCGAAGCGCCCAACAAGAACGGTCGTCAAAACGACCATAGGGAGAATGCCTACAACAATAATATAGGGAGGATCGGGATGACAAGATGCATCGTTGTGCTGGGGGCCGCCGGCACCGGCAAGTCGACCCTGGTGGACAGGCTGTGCGGGATCGAGGGCGGGCATGCCCCGGCGGCGACACCCCTTGAGATCCGCCCGGCGCATTTCACCTTCATCGGCGACGACTGGACGGTGCTCGATTGTCCCGGCTCGCTGGAATTCATGCAACAGGCGATGGACGCCATGCTGGTCGCCGACGCAGCGGTGATCTGTGTTTCGCCACAGCCCGAGCAGGCGGTCCTGGCCGCACCTTATATCCGGTTGGCGGAATCAGCCGGTGTTCCGGCGTTCCTGCTGATCAACCGGGTCGATGAGGCGCAAGCGCCAGCCCGCGACATTGTCGAGGCGCTGCAATCCTTTTCACAGCATCCGGTCGTGCTGCGCCAGATCCCGATCCGCGAAGACGGCAAGATCGTCGGCGCTGTCGATCTGGTCTCCGAGCGGGCCTGGCGTTACCGCGAGGGCGAACCCTCGGACCTGATCGAGATCCCCGCCGACCTGGTCGAGCGCGAGCATGAGGCGCGGGGCGCCTTTCTGGAAAGCCTGTCGGATTACGACGACTGGCTGATGGAGGAGGTGATCGAGGACCGCGAGCCGGCCAGCGGCCCGCTGTATTCGATCTGCGCCCGGGTACTTCAGGAGGGCGCGGTGACGCCCGCCTTCATCGGCTCGGCCCTGCACGGCAACGGCATGTTCCGTCTGATGAAGGCCCTGCGTCACGAGACGCCTCGTGTCGAGGCCTTGGCCAAACGGCTGGGCGGCAAGCCCAGCGCTGCCGCATTTCTGTGCCGACACCGCAAGCATATCGGCAAGACCGCCTATCTTCGGGCGCTGAAGGACCTGAAGCCGGGCGACACGCTGGGCGGCAACGCGCTGGGGCCGGTGATGACCATCGGCGACGCCAAGCCGTCGCCTGTGGCGCAAGCCAAGGCCGGCGACGTGGTTGCCGCCATCAAATCGGATCACCTCGGCTCGGGGCATCTGTATGGGGCCAGCCAGGTCGATACGCCGGATTGGCATAAGACGCTGAACCCATTGTTGACGCTCGGGCTCAAGGCAGCAAGCGACCGCGATGATGCCAAATTGTCCGAGGCGCTGCACAAGCTGGTGTCGGAGGATCTGTCGCTGACCGTCTCGACAGACCAGGAGAGCGGCGCCCATGTGCTCGCCGGCCAGGGCGTGCTGCATCTGCGTCGAGCAAGGGAAACCCTGGTTGCCGAATTCGGCGTCGAGACCGTTGAAGCGGCGCTGGCGGCACCCCTGCGCGAAACTATCACCCGGAAGATTGACGTGCACTTCCGCCACCGCAAGCAGTCCGGCGGCTCCGGGCAGTTCGCCGATGTGAAACTGACGGTCAAGCCGGGGCAGCGCGGTGATGGCTTCACCTTCGATCAGACGATCCACGGCGGATCGGTGCCGCGGAACTATTTCCCTGCCGTCGAGGCCGGTGCCCGCGATGCGACCGTCCGTGGGCCGCTCGGCTTTCCGGTCGTCGATATTCACGTCACCCTGACCGACGGCCAGCACCACGCCGTCGACAGCTCGGACATGGCGTTCCGGATCGCTGGAAGGGGCGGTGTGCGCGAGGCGCTGGAAGGGGCGGCACCAGTGTTGCTGGAGCCGGTCTATGATGTGCGGTTCTCGATCCCGTCGGTCTATACCGGGGCGCTGAACCCGCTGGTGTCGTCGCGCCGTGGCCAGGTGCTGGGCTTCGACCGTGAAACGAGCTGCGAGGGCTGGGACCTGTTCCGGGCCCAGCTTCCGGGCTCGGCGCTGGAAGGTCTGATCGCCGATCTGCGCTCGATCACCCAGGGCGTCGGGCGCTACGAGGCCGATTTCAGCCATTACCAGGAGGTCTACGGCAAGGATGCCGAGAAGATGATCGAACTCCGAGCGGAGATGCTGGCTGACGCTTGAGGGGATCGTCCGGTCGTGCCCCGCTTTGGCCGGGGTTCCCCGCCTGCCGGGTAGGCTCGCGGGAACGCAAATTTGTATGCCCAAGGTTGGACAGATGGTTAAGATATTGATATCATGTTATAATCCGAAAACTTCGTTTTGAATTACCGCACTACACGACTCTGGCGTTTTTGGGAGTTTTGGGGCGATGCGGAGCCATGGGGCGACTGAAGTGGTTCCACATTCTTGGACAGTTTGGCGGCTCGGCTAAGGTGCATCCTGGTTGATTGTCACGCTGCCCTTTTTCCTTCTTCTTCGCACCGATATGCTTTGTCTGGCATCTGCCATTCGAGTGCGGAATGCGGCCTCTCGGAGTTGTAGAAGCGCATCCAGTCATCGATGACGCGCCGAGCGTGGAAGGACCTACTCTATGACGGCTCCGAAGTTCACACTTTTCCATCTCCATCTCCATCGAGCACAACGTCGATCAGTTGACGGATCTCTGCCAGTCTGTTGCGCATCTCCACCAACCGCAATGCGACGATGGCCTGGTCCCGCCCGGCCAATGTGAGGAGACCGATCAGCACTTCGTCCGAGTTGCGCAACAGCGAGATCAGATGCTCGCCCCTCGGACCATGT
>DATLAW010000308.1:0-2790 GCA_035527255.1 Thermohalobaculum sp.
ATCCGCAGAATCAGGCGAATTGCATCGATCGCACCGAGACGATTCTCCCGACAATGGCCTTCAGCCCAGGGGGCCGGGACCGGATAATGTTTGTCCGCGCCTGCATGATCATCGATCCAATCTTTCCGGGGCTCGGCATTACCCTTGGCCTGACCAAGGACAGTTCCGGCGGCTTTCAATTGGTAGCCTACACCGCATTTATGAACGAGCCAGCGTGATGGAGGGTCACATGAAGAAGCAGATGTCATTTCGCAGTTTCTGCAATCGTGTCCGTGGCGACGACCATGGCAGCATCGCGATGGAATTCGTGATCGTGATGCCATTCATTTTGTTCCTGGCCACCAACGGGCTGGCATACTGGGATGCCTTCCAGTCAAACAGCAGGACGGCCAAGATTGCCTACTCGATCAGCGATATCGTAAGCCGGTACGAGGTCATCGACACTGCCGATTTGAATGATCTCTACGGCGTGCAGGACAAGATGCTCGACGCGGATCTGGACCGCCGTTCTCTTCGCATCTCCAGTATTTGCTTCGAGGATGGCGTTCACCGGGTACTGTGGTCTTACAGTGCCAGCGGCAACGACATCGCCACTCCGCTCGCGCTAACGGACGAGCAGATCCCGGTGGATATCTTGCCGGTGATGGCGTCGCAGGATTCGATCATTCTGACCGAAGTCGAGACGCGCTGGCAGCCGCACCTTCACGTTGGCGTTGAAAGCAGGACGTGGCGAAGCGAGTTGGTCACGAAGCCGCGCTTTGTGAAGATCATGCCACACACAACGCTCAACCCGTCTAACATCTGTCCCAGCTCGCCGTAGTGGCAGGGTGTCCAATCAAGTCGCCTGCGAAGAATGCAAACGGCACATCTTGGAGCCCGCTCACTGCACCTCGCCGCTTTCCTTGAGCCAGCGAGCCATGCCCTGGACGTTGAGGTCGCGCCACATGTCATAGGCCATCCAGTCCTTGTAGGCGCTGGTGTCCAGGTTGGCGACGACCTCGTCGGCAGTCTTGCCGGCTTTCAGCTCGGTGGTCACGGCGGCGCGGAGCCATTCGACGTATTCGCGGGCCTGGGTGGCATCAGCCTTGTTGCCCATGCGGCTATGGCCGGGCGACATGGTCTCGAAGTCCAGCGCCTCGACGATTTTTGTCTGCTCGATCAGGCCGGCGATATTGGCGCCAGGGAAGTCCTTGTATGGAACGCGGCCGGGAGAGACGACATCGACCACGAAGGCGACGTTTTCGGGCCGGATCACCATTGCCAGCATGTCGGTGCCGTGGCCGGGGCCAAGGGCAGTCAGTTCGAAGCTGTGGTCGCCGGAGGTAAAGCTCATGGCCTCCGAGAAGCGGATGTCGGGGGCGACGCCGTCGATCGCGGCCGGGGCGTTGGCCTGGGTGATGACCGTCGCGGTATCGGCGAACACTGCGCCGCCGGAAGCATGGTCGCTGTGGCTGTGGCTGTAGATCAGGTGGGTGACCGGTTTGCCGAAACGGCTGGCGATCTCGGCCTCGAGCCAGGTGGCGGCCTCGGCGTTGATCGGGTCGGTGACGACGACGCCGTCGGCGGTGACGATGACCACCGAGAAGTGGAAGTTGTTCTGGAAGCGCCAGACGTCGCCTTTGATGTTGGTGAGCGCGCGGGTGGTGTCCTGTGCAACGGCGGGCACGGTGATTACGGCGGTCATAACCACAGCTGCCACGGCAGCGGCGAGTGATTTGAAGGTCATCTCGATTTCTCCCCTGTGAATGTTTTGCCGCGAGGATAACCTCGGTTGGCGAGTCGTTCGGTCACAATTTCGCAATCGGGTCACGAATTGAGATGAAAGGCAATACCATGGCGGGAATTCTACTGGACCATCTGGTGATCGCGGCGGCCAGCCTGGCAGAAGGCCGGGACTGGGCCGAGGCGCGGCTCGGGGTCAAGGCGGCGGGCGGCGGGCGTCATGCATCGATGGGCACCCACAATGCGCTGTGGGGGTTGGGGGAGTGCTATCTGGAAGTGATCGCGGTCGACCCGGAGGGCGCGCGCCCGGCCCGGCCGCGCTGGTTTGGCTTTGATGACCCGGCGGTCGCGGCGCGGCTGCGAGAGGGACCATGCCTGGTGACATGGGCGGTTTCGGTCGATGACCTCGGGGCAGTTCGCCCGCCGGTGCCCTGCCACCCGCCGGAGAATTTCGCCCGCGACGATCTGCGCTGGCAGGTGGTGTTGCCCGAAGGCGCCGCCCTGCCGCTGGGCGGGGCCTGGCCGTTGACGATCCAATGGACTGAAGGTCTGCATCCAGCGAAACGCCTGCCGGATCAGGGGCTGCGGCTGGAGCGGTTGGAGGTTTCAGGGGCAGGGGTGGTCGAGGCTCGGGCGGCGTTGGGGGCGGTGGCCGGGCCGGTTGTGTTCAGTCCCGGTGATGGGCCGGTGCGGTTGTCGGCTTCGATCCGCACAGCGGGAGGCGTGGTAATGCTATGACGGCCCGGTTGGTGGGCCTTAAAGTAAACCTGTCATCCCCAGGATCAGACCTGCCGCCACGCCAAAGCCGACCAGTGCCAGCATGCCGGCCTTGAGCCAGAAGACCAGCACCAGCGCCACGGCGAACAGCGCCAATTTGGCCCATTCCGCATTCTCGAACCCGACTGGGAAGAATGAGGCGGCGGCCAGGAACAGCGCCAGGTTGAGGATCACGCCGACCACCGCCGCCGAGACGCCAGCCAGCGCCTTGCGGGCCCAGGGCACGTTCTGCACCCGCTCGACCGCCGGGGCGAAGGCGAGGATCAGCATCATCGAGGGGGCGAAGGTGTA
>DATLAW010000309.1:0-6111 GCA_035527255.1 Thermohalobaculum sp.
ACACCTTTGTGTTACAGTTGGCGCGAAATCCGCTTGTATGTCAGCATGTTACCGACATAGAATCGAATTCTGGGGTCTGGTAGGCCCGGAGGGCGTGCCACAACTACCGTAGATCAGGCGCTTACCGGATTGCGGGGGGATTTCCTCCCCACGGTAACGCATAGGGTTTTCCCGAAAGTCCCCCACCCTGAAAACGCCTCCGAAGCACTTCACCGCATCGGTGGTGCGCCATGACCATCTCCCTGCCGAATCCTGGGCGCGGTCGCCGTAGTGCTGAATCTGAATCCAGATACCAGTGCCAGATCGAAGAGTTCTGCGACGCGATCCTGGATATCAACTCTAGACTTGATTTCAGGGTTAGCAGCCGAGGATGGTGCTACATTCTCGAGGAACACGGGCTGGGCAAGGGCGACTTCGACCGCGCCCAGCGGATAATAAACCAGTGCCGGAAGGACGGGCCTCTCCCGATTGACATTTGCGCCGACGATGGCGCGCGCCAGGCGATCCATCTCGATATCGCCGACGCATCGGTCAACCCATATTCAATTGATGATGAGGTCGAGCGCGAACTCGAGGATATCGAGAACGCGCGACAGCGAGCCATCGATATGGCGGGATGGAGTTATAGCCCGCATGGCTTCTGGCGCGACCAGCATTATTATCTCGAGATGCTGGTCGAGAAGGTCGACCTTATGTCGCTATTCTCCGGCATCTGCGCTGATTTCTGCATCCCTATCGCAAATAACCGGGGCTGGGGCGATATCAACGGCCGCGCCGCGATGATGCGGCGGTTTGCTAATATGGAGGCTGAAGGCAAGAGGTGCGTGCTGCTCTATTGCGGCGATCATGATCCTGCCGGTCTCCACATCTCCGAGTCGCTCCGCGCGAACCTCGCCGACATCAAGGCCGTCGGCTGGCGTCCTGATAACCTGATCATCGATCGGTTCGGCCTGAATGCCGAATTCGTCGAAGAGCACCGGCTTTCGTGGATCGACGGGCTCGAGACTGGATCGGGAGGAAACCTCGCGAGCCCGCGACATCACGATCACAAAAAACCATATGTGCAGGACTACATCGCACGCTTCGGAGCCAAGAAGGTTGAGGCGAACGCCCTGGTTGCTAGGCCGGAAGCTGGCCGCGAGCTCTGCCGAAAGGCGATTGCCAAATACGTCGATGAGGATGCGCCGCGCAATTATCGGCGTGCGTGCCAGGATTCTTCACGCGAGATCAACGCGCGGGTGATGGAACGGCTTGGTGAGAATGGCTGACCCTATCCCATACATTCGGCTCTTTGTCGGCGCGTTCGCTGCGGACACGCAGCACCTGACGGCAAGCCAACTCGGCAACCACACGCGCATGCTGATGCTAGAGGAGACGCCGCGCGGCGTATGGCTGCGCTGGCTCAACGATGGAGGCGCTCACCCATAAATGCAAACGCCCCCGGGGTACGGAGGCGCTTGCGAGCAAACGGTTCCTGGAGGGACTTAGCTCGCAAGAAATTGTAACAAAGGCCCACAACTTATGCAAGATAAACCACACAGTCCCTCCCACGGTTTGCCAGTCTCCCGTGCCAAGACTGGATACTTCTCGGTAATGCCCGAGATACTCTCCGGGGACATCACCCGGCCCGGCAGGGATGCGGCACCGACTAGCCCTTGCCAGATGCGCGACACTACAAACCGACCGGCTGGGGAGACTCACGACCGGGGACTGCTTAGGAGCAGGGCTGGTGAGAAGCCAGCGGGCGGGCGGTTGGCCACCGATAAAAGGCATCGCGCGGATACGGAGAGGTTACTGACGGGACTGCCAGACTACCACAAGGCCCTGCCACGTCGGCACCGTCTAGTGGGGGCAGGAGCGGGTGGTGGTATTGCGTCCAAAATTCTGAGAATGGTCCCAATGCCGCGTTTTCTATCGGCCGTAGGGGGGCGGGGGCTTCATTCTTCTTTCGCGCTGTGCCTGTTGGTGGCGTCATGAAGGCCGCGACAAAAGCCATTCGGTTTCTGGAAACCCTGGCCATTCCCGAAGGAAAATTGGCTGGTCGGCGGTTGAAGTTGGCACCGTTTCAGAAGCGGTTTGTCCAAGGTGCGCTGGCACCGGCAACTGACCTTGCCATTCTCAGCGTCGGGCGCGGCAATGCCAAGTCGGCAGTTTCGGCGGGCCTTGGCATCGGTGCGCTGATCGGCACCTGGGATCGACAACCACGGCGGGACATTATCATCGCGGCTCGGACGCGGGATCAGGCGCGGGTGGCATAGAATTTCGCGGCGGCGTTCTGCACCAGCCTGCCAGAAGATATTCAACGCCAGATAATTTTTCGCCGCTCGCCACGGCTCGAAATCTCATTCGAGGGCGATGGCGGGAACCATGTGCTCCGAGCCATTGCAGCGGACGGCAAGTCGGCGCTCGGCTCCGGCCCGACAATGGTGGTGATGGACGAACGCGGCCACTGGCAGGCCGACAAGGGCGATGCGCTGGAACAGGCGCTATTAACGGGGCTGGGCAAAAGGGGCGGCAAGGCACTGCTGATATCTACATCTGCACCGGATGATACCCACCCGTTTAGCCGGTGGATCGATCAGCCTCCACCTGGTGCATATGTTCAAGAGCATCGCCCGGCGCCGGGCCTGCCTGCTGATGATCTTCAAAGCATTCTTGAGGCAAACCCTGGGGCCGAATACGGCGTTGGCGCTTCGCTGGAATGGCTCCAGGCGTCGGCACGGCGGGCCATCGCACGCGGCGGTAGCACCCTTTCCAGCTATCGTTTGTATCACCGCAATGAGCGGGTGAGCGGTGAAAACCGCGACGTTTTGTTGACGGTCGATCAGTGGCTGGCGGCTGAGATGGATACCTTGCCACCACGGTCCGGGCCGGTTGTGGTCGGGATCGGTCTTGGCGGCTCGGCAAGTATGTCGGCGGTATCGTTCTACTGGATCGACACGGGGCGGCTAGAGAACTACGGCACCTTCCCTTCTGACCCCGGCCTTCTGGATCGTGGGCAGGCTGATGGCGTTGGCGACCGCTACATCAGAATGCAAGAGCGAGGCGAACTCGACACCCTGGGGGCCAAGACTGTCCCGGTGGCGGAATGGCTGGCATCAGTCTGGCGGCGGATCGAGGGCGAACCCGTCTCGGCGCTGGTCGCGGATCGGTACAAGGCCGCGGAACTCACTGACGCGATCACGGCGGCGGCTATCACCGCGCCGGTCATCTGGCGAGGCATGGGTTTTCGCGACGGTGGCGAGGATATCGAGCGGTTCCAGCGGGCCGTGTTCGACGGATCGGTTCGGACCTCCGAGTCGCTGCTGATGCGCTCGGCGATGGCCGATGCGATCTGCCTGCGTGATCCGGCCAATAACATGAAGTTGGCGAAGGCACGCTCGACCGGTCGAATTGACGCAGCGGCGGCGGCGATCCTGGCGGTGGCCGAGGGCGCGCGGCAAAGGGCAAGGCCGGTGCGTAAAGCGAGGGCACCACAATGGGCCTGAGATGGAAAAGACATTCGTCCTGGGTCACCAAGTCAAAGCGGTGGCCAGCACTGCGCCAACAGGCGCTCCGGCGCGACGGCTTCAAGTGCGTGGAATGCGGCGCTGCTGGTCGGCTGGAAGTCGATCACATCAAGCCGGTGCGGACCCACCCGGAACTGGCCTTCACTCTCGACAATTTGCAGTGCCTTTGCCGGTCCGATCACACCGGCAAGACGCGGCTGGAATGCGGCCATCCGGCCAAAACACCCGAGCGGGCGGCGTGGTTAAGCGCCATTCGCGAACTCTACCAACCAACCAAAGAAGGAAAAAACCATGCTTGATTCAGTGAACATCAGCCGCCGTCAAAGCGAGATTCGCGAGACGCTGGCAACCCTTGTCGGCAAGGACAAGCCGGATGAAACCGAGACCCGCTCAATGGCGGAACTCGACACCGAGTATCGGACCAACGAAACTCGGTATCGGGCGGCGTTGGTGGCCGAGGATACCGAACGGCGAGACGCCGGGGCCGAGTTGGAAACCCGTGGCGGCAATGAGTGGTCCGACCTGATCGGCAAGTTTGAGCTTCGGCAGGTGGCGCTCTCGCTTGATGAGGGGCGCTTGCTATCCGGCGCGACTGCCGAGGTGGTCGAGGAACTGCGCAGCACCGGCGGCTATCGGGGCGTGCCGGTGCCATGGGCTGCACTGGAAACTCGTGCTGGTGAAACCATCGCCAGCGGTACTCCGAACCCGATCACCACGGCACCCATTATCGACCGCATATTCGCCGACTCGGCAGCGGCTCGCATGGGCGCGTCAATGATCAATATCGGGCAGGGCGAGGCAGAATATCCGGTCACCACATCATCGGTGGCGGCGGGCTGGGCGGCGACTGAGACCGGCGACGTTGCCGGGCCGACCGTCTATGCCACAACGGATCGACCGCTGGCACCCGACAACACCCTGGGTATCACCATGAAGATCACCCGGAAGGCGTTGAAGCAGTCGGGCGCGGCGTTGGAACAGGCGGTTCGCCGGGATATGAACGGGGCCATCGGCGAGGCATTGGACCAGGCGGTATTTCTCGGAACCGGTGCAACGGGCGAACTGCTCGGCGTCATTGTCGGGGCCGCGACCTACGGCATCACAGAAACGGCGATTGCGGCTGCGGCGTCATGGTCGGCATTCAGATCGGCGGTGGTCCGGTTCATGTTGGCCAATGCGGCATCATCGCCGGGCGCGGTGCGGCTGCTGATCCGGCCCGAGGTCTGGGACGCGATGGACGGCACGCTTATTACCGGCACGGCGGTTAGCGAGTGGGACCGGATGACCGGCAATATCCCGGCGGGCAATATCGTTATGTCGTCAAACGCCCTGGCGGTTCCAACCGGCGCTCCGCTCGCGACTAATGCCTTGCTGACAACCAATGTCGGCGGCGTGCCTCCGATCTTCGTGGCGACCTGGGGCGCTATCGACCTGATCCGCGATCCCTATGCCGACGCGGCCTCGGGCGGTCTTCGGCTGACGGCGCTGGCCACGATGGATGTTACCGTAAGCCGGACGGTGCAGCTTGAAGTCCTGACCGGGGTCGAGTGATGACCGAACTCTACTTCGGCGGAATGGCGGGCGAGCTTGAAGTCCGCCGGGAGGGCGGGGGAACCCGCCTTCGTGGCCGCTTTCCGTATGGCAAGCCCGCTGTCCTGTCGGATGGCGGGCGAACCGGGCGACCCAAAAAGGAAGTGTTCGCACCGCGTGCCTTTGCCTATCGCGTCGAACTGCCGGACGAGGACATGGATGGATATGAAGTGCTGCGAAAGCTGCGCTTGGCGCGCATCGATACACCGACCTTGATACTCACTGGCCTCGACGGGACCGATAGCAAGCTGAAGGGCTTTGGTGCCGGCGCTGACGACTATCTTACCAAGCCGTTCAACAATCAGGAGCTGGTCGCAAGGATCCACGCGATCGTTCGGCGCTCCAAAGGGCATGCGCAGTCGATCATCCGAACCGGAAAGATCGCGGTCAATCTCGACGCCAAAACGGTCGAGGCCGGTGACCACCCGGTTCACCTGACCGGCAAGGAATACCAAATCCTGGAGCTGTAGTCGCTGCGCAAGGGGTCGACACTGACCAAGGAGATGTTTCTGAACCACCTATATGGCGGCATGGACGAGCCTGAGGTGAAGATCATCGATGTTTTCATCTGCAAGCTCCGCAAGAAGCTAGCGCTGGCCACCGAGGGAGCGAATTATATCGAGACAGTCTGGGGTCGGGATTATGTGTTGCGCGATCCCAAAAATCTACAGGCGGTTGCGACTTTAATGGCTTGATCGTCCGCGACCGATCTCCGGCGCAACGACAATCTGGTTTCTTGGAGCGTGATGAGCTTACATTCAGTCGCCCGCTCAACCCGTTAATCAGGATGCCGCGCAACATGAAACGTTGCGCGGCCGAGCCCGGACGACGGTATGCGGGTGTCGAATCTATTTTGCATCGTCATGTTCTCAGAGCCTGACCGGAAAGTAGTTGAGCCATATCGGCATATTATGATTCACCGTCTTTGTTCGGAAGATGGAGGACCAGATGCCTTGGAACGATACCGCTCGGGTTGAGCATAGACGGAGTTGCGCGCGCTATCCAAGCGATT
>DATLAW010000310.1:0-14880 GCA_035527255.1 Thermohalobaculum sp.
CCTCGGTGCGGCTGTTCAATCTCGTCTCGCTGCGTTGCGGTGCCGGGCATTTGCCCAACCAGTTGATTCCCGCCGCCGCTTTACGCCAGCCTGACGGGGAATTCCACCGCATCGCGCGTGATTTTTTGCGCTGATGTCTACCCGTTGATACGTCCAGCAAGCCAGCCGAGGCCGATCGAGGAGGCAGACGCCCGCGAGTCCGCCAGCGCCGGCGCATCGGAGAATTCGCGCGTCAGCGGGCATTCGGATTGCTCGCAGTGATTCTCGCTGCGGCATTGGCCCTCGGTTCGCCGGACGCAAACCGAGCGCCCGATTGTTTCGCAGTTCTGGTAATCCGTACTGAACAAACCGCTCATTCTGTTCTCCATCGCCATGATCGGAATCGTAACACAGGAGCACATCGGTCGAAGACGGTCTTTGTCCTATATCAAGGAAAGATTTTTATTGGCCGGGCTCGCCCTCGCACGAATCTCCGGCGATCTGATACGCTCCATCCCGCACGCAAACCACGCCGAAATAGCCGAGTAAGTCGGGGTTCACCCCGCCATTTCGGCCGAACCGAATTCGTGGCGGGTTGGACGCGAAATCACGCCGCCTTCTTCGCATCCTTCACGATCTTCGCCAAGTCGCGGACGATGGCGAAGCCGCCCTTCAGCCGGTCCTCGTCGTCAGGCCAGCTCCGCCGGATCACGAGCTTGTTGTCGCGGATCTTGGCCAGCCCGCGCTGGTCGTGGATGAACTCCACCAGCCCGGCCGGGTCAATGAACTTGTCGTTGCGGAACTGGATCGTCGCGCCTTTCGGGCCGGTGTCCAGCCGGGCGATGCCGGCTCGGCGGCACAGGGTCTTGACCCGCACCACCCGCAGCAACGTCTCGACCTCGCCCGGTAGTTTGCCGAACCGGTCGTGCAGTTCGGCGGCGAAGCCTTCCAGCTCGGCCCGGCTGTCGAGATGGCTGAGCCGACGGTAGAGGCCCAGCCGCACGTCGAGGTCGGGCACGTAATGCTCCGGGATCAGCACCGGCACGCCGAGATTGATCTGCGGCGCCCAGGTCTCGTCGGCCTCGATGGCGACCCCGATCTCGCCAGCCCGGATTTTGGCGATCGCCTCCTCCAGCATGTCCTGGTAAAGCTCATACCCGACCTCGCGGATATGGCCGGACTGCTCCTCGCCCAGCAGGTTCCCGGCGCCCCGGATGTCGAGATCATGCGAGGCCAGCGTGAACCCAGCCCCCAGCATATCCAGCGAGCCGAGCACCTTGAGGCGCCGCTCCGCCTGCGGTGTCAGCGGCTTTCTCGGTTCGGTCGTCAGATAGGCATAGGCGCGCAGCTTCGAGCGCCCGACCCGGCCTCGGATCTGATACAATTGCGCCAGTCCAAACATATCCGCCCGATGCACGATCAGCGTGTTCGCGGTGGGGATATCCAAGCCGGATTCGATAATCGTAGTCGATACCAGCACATCGTATTTGCCGTCGTAGAAGGCGTTCATCCGGTCATCGAGCTGCCCCGCCGCCATCTGGCCATGGCCAACAACGTAGGAGACCTCGGGCACCTCGTCCTTCAGGAACCCCTCGGCCTCGGGCATGTCCGATATCCGCGGCACTACATAAAAGCTCTGCCCGCCCCGGTAATGCTCGCGCAACAGCGCCTCGCGCAGGGTCACCCGGTCGAACGGGCTGACATAGGTGCGCACCGCCAGCCGGTCGATCGGCGGGGTGGCAATGATGGAAAGCTCGCGCACGCCGGACATAGCCAACTGCAGCGTGCGCGGGATCGGTGTGGCCGTCATCGTCAGGACATGTACGTCGCTGCGCAGCTGCTTTAGCCGTTCCTTGTGGACCACGCCGAAATGCTGCTCCTCGTCGATGATCATCAGCCCGAGGTGGCAAAACTTAATCGCTTTGCCGAGCAGTGCATGGGTGCCGATGACGATAGGAACCGAGCCATCCACGATGCCCTTTTTGGTCTCGGCCGCCTCGGCCGCCGAGACAAAGCGCGATAGCTGGCGCACCTTCAGCCCGGTGCCTTGGAACCGGTCGCGGAACTCCTTGGTATGCTGGCGCGCCAGCAGCGTTGTCGGCGCGATCAACGCCACCTGCATCCCGGCCGAGGCGGCGACAAAGGCAGCCCGTAGCGCCACCTCGGTCTTGCCGAATCCGACATCGCCGCAAACCAGCCGGTCCATCGGCTTGCCCGAGGCAAGATCGGCGACCACATCCTCGATCGCCCGCAGCTGGTCGTCGGTTTCCTGATAGGGGAACCGCGCGGCGAATTTGGCGTAAGATCCGGTGTCGGGCACCAGCACCTCGGCTTTCCTCAACGCCCGCTCGGCGGCCACCAGGATCAACTTGTTCGCCATGTCGCGGACCCGTTGCTTCAGCTTGGCCTTTTTGGCCTGCCAAGCGCCGCCGCCCAGGCGGTCAAGTTGCCCAATCTCCTGCCCGTATCGGCTCAGCAGCTCGACATTCTCGACCGGCAGATATAACTTGTCGCCGCCCTGATACTCCAGCACCAGGCATTCATGCGGTGCGCCGGCGGCAGTGATGGTCTCAAGCCCCAGATAGCGCCCGACGCCGTGGTCGAGATGGACCACAAGATCGCCAACAGTCAGCGACTGGTGCTCGGTCAGGAAGTCCTCGGCCCGGCGGCTTTTCCGGGCCCGGCGGATCAGCCGGTCGCCGAGCACATCCTGCTCGGCAATCACGGTAACAACCCCGTCTTGACTGGCGCCCTCGAACCCCTGTTCCAGTCCCCAGACCATCAGATTGACGCCGAGTCTCACGTCGCGCCAGGTCTTGGCCGCCCGGGCGCCCTCCAGCCCCGCATCAGCCAGCAGCCCGCCCATCCGCTCGCGCGCGCCATCGGAATAGCAGGCGAACAGCACCGGGCCAGTGGCCACGCGTGCCTTCACATGATCGACCAAGGCGTCGAACAGGTTGACGCCCTCCTGCTGGCGCTCCGGCGCGAAGGATCGCCCGATCCGGCCCCCGGCATCGATCACACCCGGCCCCAGCGGCAGCTTGTTGGGCGAGAATGCCCGGGTCGGACGGGTTGCAAGCGCCGCGTTCCAGGCGGCCTCGTCCAGATAAAGCATCTGCGGCGGGCACGGCCGGTACGGCACATCGCCCCGCGGCGCCATTTCCGCCGCATCGCGCCGCGCCTCGTAGTGGTCCTGCACCATGTCGAGCCGTGCCTTACAGGCCTCGGCAACCTGATGGTCCAGGGTCACTGGCGCATCGGGCAGGTAGTCGAACAGGGTCTCCAAATGGTCGTGGAACAGCGCCGCCCAATGCTCCATGCCTTGATGTTTGCGCCCCTCCGAGACCGAGGCATACAGCGGATCGTCCAGTCGCGGCGCGCCGAACACCTCGCGGTAGCGGCTGCGGAAGCGAGCGATCGCCGCCTCGTCGAGGATCACCTCCGAGGCCGGGGCCAGTTCCACGAGTTCGATCTTCTCGATGGTGCGCTGGCTCTCGGCATCGAAGCGCCGTGCGCTTTCCAGCAAATCACCGAAGAAATCAAGCCGCACCGGGTTGGCCTGACCGGGCGGAAAGATGTCGATGATGCCGCCCCGGACGGCGAAATCCCCCGGCTCGATCACTGTCGATGCCCGGTTGAACCCCATCCGCGACAGCCAGGCGACCAGCTCGTCGACATCGATCTGGAAACCGGCCTGGGCGATGAAACTGGCATCGGCAACGACGGAGCGGGCGGGGACTTTTTGGGTCGCGGCATTCAGCGTGGTCAAAACGATCGCCGGGCGATCAAAGCCGTGCGCCAGCGCCGCCAGGGTCGCCATCCGCGCCGCCGCGATCTCCGCGTTGGGTGAGACCCGGTCGTAGGGCAGGCAATCCCAGGCCGGGAACTGCAACACCGGCAAGCCCGGCGCGAATACCGCCAACGCCTCCGCCATCGCCGCCGCGCGGGCATCGTCGCGGGCGACATGGATCACCGGGCCACCGGCCTTGACGACCAGATCAGCTACCAACTTGGCGTCAAACCCCTCCGGCGCGCCGCCAACAGTGACAGCGCCCGGAGCAATTTGCGCGGACGTTCCCTTAGGAGATTTCATGGCGGCGGAGGTAGCGCGGCGCGGGCCTTGCGGCAAGGGCTTTTAGCGCGGGTAAGACAGCCCCAGCCACGCTCCAGCGTTAAATGTCAGCCGCCAGCCGACTCGATAAAATAAGATACACGGGTTCGTCCATACCAGGCTCGTTAGAGGAGCAATTCTTCACTTCCCAGCAACTCGAACGCCGGCGCCACATGATTGTCGGTGGCTTCGGCCAAGGTCGGCGGGCACCATTTTGGCGCGTTGTCCTTGTCGATGATCACCGCGCGGACGCCCTCGTAGAAATCCGGTTGGGTCATGCAGAACCGGGCGAGGCGGTATTCCAGCCGCATGCAGTCCTCGAACTCAAGATCGGCCCCGGTCGAGATCTGGCGGTGAGCGATCCGGGTGCAGGTCGGCGACTTTGTCAGGATCGTGTCGTGTTGCCGTTTGGCCCATTCGGTTCCGTCATCGGTCAGCGCCTTCAGCGTCAACTCGACACTGCCAAAGGAGAACAGGTAATGTATTTCAGGGGTTTCTGGCAGGTCACCCAGACCCCCTCGATGTAGTCCCGCACCCATGAGGGCAATCTTCCAGTCGCCGTTGTGAGCCATAACATCGATCAACTCCGGCAACTGCGCCGCTTCGACAAAAAGATCACAGACCCCAGCCCGGACCACATCCTGCCCCTTCAACCGGCTGCCTGTCAGTCCCAGCCACATGCCGATCCGCCCCGGCAGGCGGGGCAGGAAATAGGTGCCTCCGACATCGGGGAACAGCCCGATTCCGGTTTCTGGCATGGCGAAAACGGTGCGCTCAGTGGCGATCCGCAGGCTGCCATGGATCGACACGCCGACTCCGCCGCCCATCACGATTCCGTCCATCAACGAGACATAAGGCTTTGAATAATTTTTGATTTTTGCGTTCAGGCGATATTCGTCAGCGTAGAATTTCCAGTTATTTCGACCGTCCACCTTGCCCGCGTCATACAGCGCCCGAACATCGCCCCCGGCGCAGAACGCGCGGTCCCCAGCGCTTTGGATAGCCACCACCGTCACAGACGGGTCGTCGCGCCAGTCATCAAGCTGGCGTTCGAGTCGCAAGATCATGTCATGGGTCAGCGCATTCAGCGCCTCGGGCCGGTTCAGGGTGATCAGCCCCAGCTTGCCGCGCCGCTCGAACAGGATATCTGCGTCAGCCATGCCCCTTGCCCCTGCCTGAAACCCATGCGAATTTGCCAGCCTTCATATGAGGAACTGGCCCGATGCTGCAACCCGCCCCCTTCCCCGCCAGCCGCCCGCGCAGGCTGCGCCAAGCCCCCTGGATACGGTCCATGGTGGCGGAGAATGTGCTGACCCCGGCGGATTTCATCTGGCCGTGCTTTGTCATCGACGGCCAGGACCGGGCGGAACCTATCGCCTCGATGCCCGGCGTCGATCGGCTGACAATCGACCGGCTGGTGGCGCAGGCGCGCGAGGCACGCGACCTCGGCATCCCCGCCATCGCCATCTTCCCCTATACCGATCCTGCGGTGAAATCGCCGGGGGCCGAGGAGGCGTGGAACCCGGAAAACCTGGTCTGCCGTGCGACCCGGGCGGTCAAGGCGGCGGTGCCGGAGATCGGAGTGATGCTGGACGTGGCGCTGGATCCCTACAACTCCGACGGCCATGACGGCATCGTTCAGGGCAACGAGATCGTCAATGACGAGACGTTGATTGCGTTGGAAAAGCAGGCGCTGGCGCAAGCCGAGGCGGGCTGCGACATTCTCGGCCCGTCGGACATGATGGATGGTCGCATCGGCGTCATCCGCCGGGCTTTGGAGGCCCATGACTTCCAGAACGTTGCCATCATGAGCTACGCCGCCAAATTCGCCTCCGCCTTCTATGGCCCGTTCCGCGACGCGGTCGGCTCAGGCGGCGCGCTGAAGGGCGACAAGAAAACCTACCAGATGGACCCGGCCAATACCGACGAGGCGCTGCGCGAGGTCGCCGCGGATCTCGCCGAGGGGGCCGACATGGTGATGGTAAAACCTGGTATGCCTTACCTCGATATCTGCCAGCGCGTGGCGGCCGAGTTCAGGGTGCCGACCTTCGCCTATCAGGTCTCCGGCGAATACGCGATGCTGAAGGGAGCGATGGGCAACGGCTGGATCGATGCCCGGATCGGCACTCTTGAGGCGCTGATGGCCTTTAAGCGAGCCGGGTGCTCCGGCGTGCTGACCTATTTCGCCCTCGACGCGGCGCGGCTGCTGCGTGAGTAGCGATGGTCCCGACCAGCCCTAGGAGCATGCCATGAGGTTCCTGTTATTAGTGCCCCTTGGATTGGCTACCGGAGTGGCCTTTTATTTTGCCCTGACCGCCACCTTGGTCGCACCAAAGTACAAGATCTATGAAACATCGGCCGGCCAGGTCGCTGTCGCGCAGGTTGCCGGACCCTTCTCCCACCCCTGGGCCGTGGCATTTCTAACCGATGGCGAGATGCTGGTAACCGAGCGGGCCGGCCGACTGTGGCCGGTCGACAAGGATGGCGTGCGAACCGAGGTGGCCGGTGCGCCCGAGGTAGAGGCCGAGGGTCAGGGTGGCTTGCTGGATGTTGTGGCGGCCACGGATTTTGCCGCGACGCGCGAGGTATTCCTCACCTTTTCCGAAATTGCCGGCAACGGGAGTCGCACCGCAGTGGCCGCTGCAAACCTGAGCGATGACGCGCAAAGCCTTGAGAATTTGCGAATCATTTTCCGCCAACAACCGCCGGTCGAATCATCGCACCACTATGGCTCGCGCATTGTCGAGGCACCGGACGGAACCCTGTGGGTCACCCTTGGCGAGCGTGGCATCGCCACCCAGGCGCAAAATTCATTGAGCCATCTCGGCAAGGTCGTCCGCATTGCCCGCGACGGCACCGTGCCAGGCGACAACCCGTTCGTCGGGGGTCTCGGGTTGAAGGAGATCTGGTCATTTGGCCATCGCAATCCGCAAGGCGCCGCGCTGGACCCGGCGACAGGCAAACTATGGACCGTCGCGCATGGCGCCAAGGGTGGCGACGAGGTCAACCATCCGGAGGCGGGAAAGAATTACGGCTGGCCGGTCATCTCCTACGGCACGACTTACGCAGGAACCAAGATCGGCGACGGGACTGAAAAGTCGGGAATGGAGCAGCCGGTTTACTACTGGGATCCGTCGATCGCGCCGTCTGGGATGATGATCTATTCCGGCAAGCTGTGGCCCGACTGGCAGGGCGACATCTTCGTCGGAGCGCTGAAGTTCAAGCTGATCAGTCGCCTGGACCGACAGGGCGACGAAATTGTTGGCGAGGAGCAATTGTTCGCCGAGAAATACGGCCGGGTGCGTGACATTCGCGAGGCGCCTGATGGCGCTATCTGGTTTCTGACCGACGAAGGCGAGGGTGCACTATACCGCGTCACGCCGGCAAATTAACCGATGCCGGCAAATAGCACTTGCGAGCGGCGCTGGCGGCGTTAGCCTGCTGGTATGACAGCACCCTTGACCTCTCTCATCGCGAGCCTGCCCGCCACCGTGCCCTTTGTCGGCCCGGAAAAGCAGGAGCGTGATCGGGACCGCGTTTTCGCCGCCCGCATTGGCGCCAATGAAAGTGTGTTCGGTCCCTCGCCCATGACCATCGAGGCGATGCAGCGGGCGGCACCCGATATGTGGATGTATTGCGACCCCAACAACCATGACCTGCGCGAGGCGCTGGCCGACCATCACGGCGTGCCGCCCGAAAGCATCGTCATCGGTGAGGGCATCGACGGGTTGCTGGGCTACACCGTACGCCTGTTTGTCGAGCAGGGGCAAAAGGTCGTGACCTCGGCTGGGGCCTATCCGACCTTCAACTACCATGTCACAGGGTTTGGCGGCGAATTGGTCAGAGTGCCCTACGCTAACGATTCCGAGGATCCGGACGCGCTGGCCGATGCGGCGCACCGCAGCGGCGCGCGGCTGGTCTATATCGCCAATCCGGACAACCCGATGGGCACCTGGCACAGTGCCGAACGGATTGGCCGGCTGATCGAGGCAATGCCGGCGGGGTGCCTGTTGTGCCTCGACGAAGCCTATATCGAGTTCGCGCCCGACGGCACGGCACCGGCATGGGATGCCGCCGATCCGAGGGTGATCCGGTTTCGCACCTTCTCGAAGGCCTACGGCATGGCTGGGCTCCGCATCGGTTATGCCATCACCGCGCCCGAGACGGCCGCCGCTTTTGACCGGGTCCGCAACCATTTCGGGGTCAGCCGAATGGCTCAGATAGCGGCGTTGGCGGCATTGGGTGACAACGCGCATCTAGCCTCGGTTCAGGCGGGCGTCGCGAGCGCGCGAATTCGGATTGGCGAGATTGCGACGGCGAACGGGCTGACCAGCCTAGCCTCGGCAACCAACTTCGTCGCCGTTGATTGCGGTGGCGACGGGGCGTTCGCGCGCCGCGTGCTGGCCGGGCTGCTGGCGCGCGACATCTTCGTGCGCATGCCTGGAGCCGCCCCGCAGGATCGCTGCATCCGCGTTGGCGCCGGGCGCGACTGCGATCTGGACCTGCTGGCCGCCGCCTTGCCGGAGGCTTTGGCCGAAGCCAAAGGTTAAGATCGCGCATTATTCCCATTCTGGAACAGATTGTTTCATTTAAATATTCTCTAATTTTATGATTATCGATTTCTAACAGTTCGTTAACTTTCAATCCAATGCCCCCTGAGGCTCCCTGTTGGCATCGCAACCACAGGGTTCCAGGGGGTTCAGATGCCAGTCTTCAACAGATTTTTTCCCGTAGCACTTGTCGCATTCACCGTCGCTGCTTCCGCTCATGCCGGAGAGTCACCGAGAGATGCGAGTGAAGGTTGGGAGTGGTTGGCCTCAATCAACGAAATTCAGACTGAGGGCGTGTTCTGGAATGATAGCTTCGGTGACGGCAAGGATCGCTGGAAATCCGGCGGATTGACCCAAGCCTTCGTGTTCCCGGAACATATCTTCAGCAACGACAACTGGTTTGAGGGCCGCGCCTCGGGGCTGGAGTTGAACGTGCGGGGACTGGTGATGACGCCGGACAATACCGCATCCACCCGAACCGACAGCGGCGACCGGCCTTTCGCGCAATATGCCGCCGTCGGCATCTATCTGGACAGTATCGTTCGGCCCAGGGCGCTGTCACCAACGGTGGGCTTGCAAATTGAGGACCGGTTTGGCGTCGAAGCCGGCTGGCAAGGCGATCCACTGCCGTTGTTCGACATCCAGAACGCGGTGCATGGAATGACTGGAACCGAGGGCAATGCCGGCAATCTTTCGAATTCGATTAACGGCGAAGTTCTAGTCAACCTCGAGGCGCGCCGGACCCTCCGGTTTCACGCCGACGGATCTTTGCGCGACATCGAGTTTGCACCGTTCGTCCAGACCTCGCTGGGGATGCGCGAGAACAGCCTGCGGGTGGGTGGCGACGTATTCATCGGATCGGCGCTCGAAGGCAGAACCTGGGGCTCCGATCTGGCGACCGGGGCGGTGATGGCAGGTGCGTCGATGCCAGGCGAGGGAATAAATTGGACTTTCTTCGCTGGCGGCGATCTGGGCTATATCGCCTCGGACGCCTTCCTGGACGGCGGCTTCGCGGGAAACGGGCCCAGAGTCGAACGCCGCGATTTAGTTGGCAGGGCGCGGGTCGGTGTTTTGATGGACTATAACGAATTCTCTGTTGGCTTCTCGCTGAACTGGTTGGGCGAGGAATTTCACGGCCAGTCGGATGGTCAGGTCATCGGGGCAATTCAACTGAAATACCGCTTCTGAATATTGGTCGGCCACCTCTCTATCGACGCCCGGATTCGCCCGGGCGTCGTTCTCGTTGAGGGCGCCGTTGCACCGTTCTCATCACAGCTATAGGCTCATCTGCGACCGAGCAGGCGGAGACGAAAGGTGATGGGATACCCCATGAACAGGCCGGCTCAAAAGTTGACGCCCCCCGAGCATCGGACTGGCGGATGTGGGCACCAAGCTCCTGCCCCGGTTGAGGTCGAGCTGTGAGGCGGGGCATCCAATCCTGGATGATGATCCTGGTGGCAATTTCGTTGCCGGTGTTCTGGCTGTTCCGTCCAGTCGCTGGCCTGCCCGCCCGCTTCGCGCTTGAAGACTGCCGGCAGATTGCGTTGACCGATACCGCCACCGGCCGGGCGCTGGTCGGCATCGAGGACATGGAACTGCTGCCGGACAACGACACGCTGATACTGTCGGCATTGGACCGGCTGGCCCTTGAATGGCACCCCGACGAGGCGCCGGAGGGGGGACTATACGAGGTGTCGCTGGCACGGTTGGCGGGCGGACAACCCTGGGCCGCCCCGATCGTCCAGCCTGGCGCCGTCAAAGGTGGTCTTTTTCCGCAAGGCATGGCCATCTCGGATGATGGCGAGCGGCTGGGGTTCATCAATCGGGCACGCGATGGCACCGTCTCAATCGTCGCGGGATCCCTGACACGCGGGGCGTTTTCGGTTCGGACTGCGCGAAGCGCCCCGCTGTTCTGCCGGGCGAACGACATGCTATTCGCCGGCGGCGGTTCGATGCAGATGCGGGTCACGCTCGACCGGGGCAGTTGTGGAGTGGCGTGGGCCGATCTGAAGTCAGGCTCGACGACCGGGCGGGTGATTTTTGTGGACCTCGGCGATATCTCTACGCCGACAATCGAGCAAACCGGCCTCGCCTTCGCCAACGGCATCGCCGGGCTTTATGTCGCCGAAACTCGCGGCTCGCGGCTGCATCACCGCCTCGACCGGCCGGTTGAGTTGCCGGGTGGGCCTGACAACCTGACCTGGGATCCGTTGGGCGGGCTGATTGCGGCGCTGCATCCGAGCCTGTACCGGGTGGCCGCCTATCGCTACGGGTATTTTGACACGGCGCCGTCGCGTATCGTTCGGGTTGATCTCGACCGAACCATCGAGGTGCTGTTCGATGACCCCGGCGGAGAAGTTTTCTCGGGCGCGTCGGTTGCGGTCTTCGCCGGTGGCGTGCTGGTCGCCGGATCCATTCGCGACGCCGGACTGCTGGTCTGCCGGAAAGAAATTTCGTGAGCGGGCCGACACTGGTCACTGGCGCTGGGGGGTTCATTGGCGCTCATGTGGTCGCAGCGCTGGTTGCGCGGGGCGAGGCGGTGCGGGCGCTGGATATCGCCTTCCCAGCGGATCTGGCGGTGGACGTCGAGCGGATTGACGGGTCGATTTTGGACGAAGACCTGCTGGGCCGGGCAGCCTCGGGGACGCAGGCGGTGATCCATTCTGCGGCAATGACAGACCTGTGGGTGCCGCGCAATATTGCCTATCACCGCGTGAATATGCGTGGCACCTGCGAGGTATTGATCGCGGCCCGGCGGGCGGGCGCGCGGATGGTACATGTGTCGAACGCCGTCACCCTGGTCGGTGGACTGATCGGCGGGCCGGATCAAGGCGCGGTAACGTTGGATGAGACAGTCGAGCTGACGCCTTCGGACATGTTGGGACGGTATCCGCGCTCGAAACGTGAGGCCGAACTGGCGGCCTTGTCGGCGGCGCGGATGGGGCAGGACGTGGTCGTCGTGCTACCGTCGGCCCCTATCGGCCCGGGTGACTTTCGGCTGACGCCGCCGAGCCGGATAATCCGGGGTCTGGCCACTGGTGAGACCCCAGCGATGTTGGACTGTCTGCTGAACCTGGTCGATGTGCGGGCGCTGGCCGAAGGAATCATCGCGGCCCGCGACAAGGGGCGCAACGGTGAGCGTTATTTGCTGTCCGGCGAAGATCTGACGATGCCGGACCTCGCGGCGAAACTGGCCCGGCTGACTGGTATAGCGCCGCCGCGCTTTACGGCACCGTATTGGTTGGCGCTGGCGGCAGCTCGGGTTCAGGCCGGTGTGTCGGCGGTGACCAAGAACCCGCCGAAAATTCCGCTGACCGGGGTGCGGCTCGTGGGGCGCCGCGTCCGGCTCGACAATACCAAGGCGCGCAACGAGCTTGGCTTTGCACCGCCGAAGGTAGATCAGGCTCTGGTGGATGCAGTGTGCTGGATGCGCGAGACCGGGCAGTTGGGGCCATAGTTTCGGCCGGCCCAACTCCGGCTGCTTGATCTCCGGCACCAACTCGGCGCGGCGATTGTGTTGCCTTCGACAGCCCGGTATCTTGCCGCGGGAATTCAAGGGGATGAGATGGCGAACCGGGTGGCCGAGCCGATGGCAGTGGAAATCGAGACGCCATCCGGGAAAGGTGCGGGAGATGAGAATTTCCCGGTCGGCTCGATCCTGATCGCCCGGCGGTTTTGGCCCCATGTAATGCGCTTCTATACCTTCGCCCGCGCCGCTGACGACATCGCTGATAATCCCGCACTGGCGCCCGATGAGAAGATCCAACGCCTGGATGCATTCGAGGCCGGGCTGGCAATTGGGGCGACAGCGCCCGAGAGCGCCGTGATCTTGCGCGATAGTTTGGTGGCAACCGGCGTGTCGGACCGCCATGCCCGCAACCTGCTGGCGGCGTTTCGGCAGGATGCGGTCAAACAGCGCTATGCGAACTGGAGTGAGTTGTTGGCCTACTGCGCAGTGTCGGCGCACCCGGTCGGACGTTATCTTCTGGATCTCCACGGCGAGCCTATCGCGACCCACGGACCAAGCGATGCGCTTTGTGCCGCGTTGCAGGTGTTGAACCATTTGCAGGATTGCGGTGAGGATCTGCGTGAATTGAACCGCGTCTATCTACCGGAGGACTGGATGGTCGAAGCCGGGATCGATGTCACGGCACTCGACGCCGCTGAGGCATCGCCCGGACTGCGTCGGGTGATCGATCGTTGCCTCGCCGGTTGCGATCGGTTGCTAGACAGGTCAGAGCCGCTGTCGGGGATCATTCGCGCCCGGCGGCTGGCGGCGGAGGTGGCGGTGATCCAACGGCTTGCCCGGCGGCTGGCAGCGCGGTTGCGTCGCCAGGACCCGCTGGCCTCACGGGTAAGGCATTCGCGGCTTGACGTTCTCGCCGGATTATCGGCCGGGTTGGGCCGATTGGTGCGCCTATGAGAACCGGACTGGAAGCCCTCGCGCCCCTGGCCCCGCAGCCTGGAGTCGATCCGCAGCAGGTCGTGGACGCGATCACGGCGCGGGCGAAAACGTCGTTCGCCACCGGAATGCAAGTGCTGACAAAGCCACGGCGTGACGCGATGCGGGCAATCTATGCCTTTGCCCGAGTGATCGATGACATTGCCGACGAGGACTGGCCGGTGGCTGAGAAGCACCGGTTGTTGGACGACTGGTGCGCCGAAATCGGGCGGCTATATGATGGCCGGCCGGTCTCGGCTATTGGGCAGGCGTTGGTTGGGCCGGTAGCGCGGTACAAATTGCCGCGAACCGAGTTTCTGATGCTGATCGAGGGCATGGAGATGGATGCCAACGGTCCCATCGTGGCACCCCCGATAACGCGGCTCCGGGCCTATACCCGCCGCGTCGCCGGAGCAGTGGGGATGCTGTCGATGCGGGTCTTCGGGGCCTGGATGGGCGAGCAATCCGAGCGTGCTGCGCTGGCGCTGGGCGATGCTTTTCAGTTGACCAACATTCTGCACGACATTGAGGAGGACGCCGCTGTGGGTCGTTTGTACCTGCCGCGCGAAGTGTTGGAGGCGGTGGGCCTGCCGACCGATGACCCGGCTGCTGTGGCCCGGCACCCGGAGTTGTGGCGGGCGTGCGCCGATGTCGGGCGGCTTGCGCGGGCGGACTTCGCCAGCGCGCGTGCAGCAATGGCCGGGCACGGTCGGTTGGCGCTGGCCCCGGCGCTGTTGATGACCGGTGTCTACGAGGGCTACCTCGGCCGAATGGAAGGGCGTGGATATCGACGCGAGGGCGGACGGGTGGCGTTGTCGAGGGGTGCCAAACTGTGGCGCGGGCTGGTTTGTCTGGCGTCGCCAATCGCGCCGCGCGATGGTTGATGGGACAATCCATATCGTCGGCGCCGGGCTAGCCGGGCTGGCCACCGCCGTGCGGCTGGTCGAGTGCGGTCGAAAGGTCGTGATCCACGAGGCCAACCGATTTGCCGGCGGGCGCTGCCGATCGTTCCATGACCCTCGGCTGGATCGCGAAATCGACAATGGCAATCACCTGATCCTGAGTGGAAACCGCTCGACCCTGGCCTATCTGGCGACGGTCGGCGCCGCGGATCGGTTGGTTGAGCAACCGGCGCAGTTCGCTTTTGTTGATCTGGCTGGCAACCGGCGCTGGACGGTGGCGATGAACCGGGGGCCATTGCCGTGGTGGATCGCCGCGCCGGGGCGGCGGATACCGGATACTGGGATCGCCGATTATCTGTCCGGTATCCGCCTCGCCCTTGCCGGAGCCGACAAGACCGTTGCGCAAGCCCTGCCCCAACGGGGCCCGATTTGGACCCGGTTCTGGGAGCCGCTGACGCTGGCGGCGATCAACACAACGCCTGAGCGCGCCTCGGCGCAGCTGCTCTGGGCGGTGCTGCGCGAGACTTTCGTCCGGGGGGAACGGTACAGTCGGCCGATGCTGGCACCCGGCGGGCTCGGCCATGCTCTGGTGGAACCTGCGGTGGATTGGCTCGGCGCACGCGGCGTCGAGTTCCGGCTCGACCGCCAGCTGCGCACGATGGAGAGGCAAGGTGAGCGTGCCGTCGCGTTACGATTCACCGATGGCGTTGAAACGTTGGGATCGCATGATCAGGTCGTGCTTTCCATGCCACCCTCGCGGCTGCGCGCGGTGCTACAAGATGCCTTGCCGGAGATCGACCCGCCCGATGACGACTGCGCCATCATCAACGTTTTTTTCCGGCTAGCCGAAGCGCCGCCGGATGCCCAGCCGAAAATCGTCGGGGTGCTAGCCTCGAC
>DATLAW010000311.1:0-14009 GCA_035527255.1 Thermohalobaculum sp.
TCTCGGTGCCGGGCAGTCCCTTGTCATCAAGCTCCTTAAGGTAGGCTGCGGTTGCCCGGTCGGCCGCGGCCTGGAACTCAGCCTGCGCGGCGGCATCGAGATGGTGGATCGTGCCGGTCGATTTGGCCGACTCCAGCCCGGCAACGTCACCCTTGTCGAAGCCCTTGCCGGCGATCTCGGCCCATTTCAGCCCCGAATTATCGTCGATGACCTTCTTCAGATCGGTGGGCAGGCTGTCATATTTGGCCTTGTTCATGGTTAGCACAAAGGCGGCGGCGTAGAAGCCGAATTCGGTATGTTGATCCGAGACTTCGTAGACGCGAAACCCCTTCACCGCCTCCCACGGCAGCATGTAGCCGTCGATAGTGCCGCGTTGCATTGATTCGTAGATGGCCGGCGCTGGCATGCCGACCGGCTCGGCACCCAACTCCTCAAGCAGCTTGCCGACCACCGCGCTGGGGCGGCGGATCTTCAGGCCCTTCAGATCCGCAAGCGTGGTCACTGCTTTGCCCTTGGTGTGAAGGTGTCCAGGACCGTGCGTGTGTACGAACAACACATGGGTTTCGCCGTATTCCGCGTCGAGCGCGCCCGAGTCATATAGCTTTTGGAAGGCGCAAGAGCCGACCTCGGCAGTCTCGAAAAGCCCTGAAAGCTCGACCACCTGGCTCAACGGAAATCGTCCGGCGGTGTAGCCCTGCAAGGTCCAGGCGATGTCGGCGACGCCGTTCTTGGCATTGTCGTAGCCCTCGGGCGCCTTACCCAGTGTCTGGGCCGGGAAGATCGTGACATCGATGCGGCCGCCCGACTGTTCCTTCACCGCCTCGGCCCAGCTGGTGAAAAGGTCGGTGTTTTGCCAACTGCCCGCTGGCATGAAATGAGCGAAGTTCATGTCCACTTCCGCCGCCGTTGCGAGTGGCGCGGCAGGAGCGATCGAGACGAGGCCAAGAGCAGCGACGATGGCGGGTGTGAGTCTCATCGGATTTCCCCATTTTGACGTTGTTGTTGGTGACTACGCACTATTTGATACACGATTTGATACACGTCGGTGCGCCGAAATCAAAGTAGACTGCGTGTGCCTTGTCAGCCACCCATGCATTTAAGCGGATGCGCTCGCATAACGGAGGCGCTATTGAAGCGCGGAGCACGCGTTCTCCTGCTGCCAGGAAAGCCAAAATCACCGATGCTGATCACCGATAATCCTCTGCGGCTCGTCATCTTCGACGTCGATGGCACATTGATCGATAGCCAGGATTTCATTCTTGCGGCGATGCGCGGGGCTTTTGCCCACGCCGATCAGCCGGCGCCCACGGACGAGGCGACGCTGGGGATCGTTGGACTGTCGTTGCCACAGGCGATGGAGGTCCTGGTGCCCGGTATTTCGGAGACCGACCGCGATCGGCTGGTGCAGTTCTATAAGGACAGCTTCGTGGCATTGCGTCAGGCGGGCGGCGGAGAGGCTGAGACGCCATTTTATCCCGGCGCGCGAGCTGCGCTGGATCGGTTGGATCGTGCCGGTTACCTGTTATCGATCGCCACCGGCAAGGCGCGCCGCGGTCTCGATCATATGCTCGACAGCCATGGGATGCGGCAACTTTTCGTCGGCACCCAAACGGCGGACGATGCGCCGTCGAAGCCGCATCCGGGGATGGTTCTGAATTGCCTCGCCGCCACCGGAGTCGCGCGCCAGCATGCGGTGGTTGTCGGCGATACTGAGTTCGACATGGCGATGGCGCGGGCCGCCGGGGCGCGGGCTGTTGGGGTTGATTGGGGATACCACTCGATCGAGCGGCTGCTGCGCGGTGGAGCGGAACATATCGTTAGCGACTTCGTCCAACTGGACGCAGTACTGCTCGATATTTGGGCTACGGCATGAAGCGGTTCTGGAGCGACGTGACTGTCCAGCCCGTCGATGGCGGTTTTGCGATCCGGCTCGACAGCCGTCCATTGCGGACCCCGTCCAAGCTGCCGTGCCTGATTCCGACCGCCGCATTGGCCGAAGCGTTGGCGGCGGAATGGGCAGCGCAGGGGGCTGAGGTCAATCCCGATGCGATGCCCCTGACCCGTGCGGCCAATACGACCATCGACCGGGTCGCCCCAGAGCATGACGCTGTGGCCGCGATCATTGCCAACTTTGGTGGGACCGACCTTATCTGCTACCGCGCCCCGCATCCTGAGGGCCTGGCGCAGCGCCAGTCGCAGGCGTGGAACCCTTTGGTCACTTGGGCGTCACAGGCACTGGACGCGCCGCTGGTTGTCGCTGTGGGGGTGGTGCATGTGGCGCAACCGACAGACAGCCTCGCCAAGCTCGATGCGGCGGTGCGAGCACATAGGCCGTGGGAACTGACGGCCTTGCACGACCTGGTGTCGATCTCCGGCTCGTTGGTGATTGGGCTGGCTGTCAGCCGTGGGCATCTCGATGCAGAGACCGCCTGGCCGCTGAGCCGGATCGACGAGAGCTGGCAGGTCGAGCGATGGGGTGAAGATGCTGAAGCCGCGGCCGTGACCGCACGCCGGCGAGTCGACTTCGCCAACGCCGCGCGGTTGCTGGCGCTGGTGCGATCATGATGCTGGCGCGCTGGGCACTACGGTGTGTCTTCGCCCCGGTGCCTATTCAGCCATAGCAATTGACGAGACGAATCTGGGTCTGCTGGCCAGGGCGAATGACCATTCAGTGACATGGATATTGAGCCAACTGTTGAAAGGTTGATACGGGACCATAAGCTCGGTCAGGATTATCGTGTCGAGATTGGCCATATCGGGCAGGATCGCCCGCGGGACATCTAAAACGTCCAACGCCACGCCGGCGCCGACCGGCTGCGACCAGAGCACCCGGTAGCGGTCATCTGCAGCGACATACTGAATGCTGCTGACACGGGCCTTCGCTCCGTCTGGTGCACGCGACAGCAGATTATCCTGCAACACATAAAGATCGTTCAGGAATGCATTGGTTACTTCAGTTTGCCGCGAAGTGATGTCGGCCAATACGTGCGCCGCCTTGGACGCGTCGCTGCGGCTTTTATACGCATCGAAGAATCCGGCGCTGATAACCAGCCAGTGTCCGCCGTCAGCGCCCCTGGGCCAATTTGATGTGATTGCGTAACGGAGGATTTCAGGCTCATCGTAACCACCGAGGAGTGGAGATGAGAATGAAATCCGGAACACCCAAGCCGACGGCAGATCGTGTCGTCAGAGACATCCGGCGCAAGACTCGCAAGCGCCATTCGACCGAGGAGAAGATCCGCATCGTGCTGGAGGGCCTGCGTGGCGATGACAGCATCGCGGAGCTGTGCCGCCGCGAAGGTATTTCTCAGAGCCTGTATTATTCCTGGTCCAAGGAGTTCCTCGAAGCCGGGAGACGGCGTCTGGCCGGCGATACTGCCCGTCAGGCGACCAGCCCCGAGGTGAAGGATCTTCGGGCTGAGTCCACCGCGCTCAAGGAGACCGTCGCGGACCTAACCCTCGAGAACCGCCTGCTCAAAAAAAGCATGATCGCGGATGGGGAGGACGGGGAATGAGACAACCACAGCCGCTATCATGAGAGCCTCGGCAACGTCACCCCTGCTGATGTCTACTTCGGGCGGGACCAAGACATTCTCAACGAAAGGAATAAGATCAAGGAGCAGACCATGAAACAGCGCCGCTTGATCAACCAGAAGCACGCGGCGTAAACTGCAACCTGATGAGCCAGATCCTCCTAAAGGCCATCACGTCAGAAAGCCCAATTTATCTGGCTACGGACACATGAAAATTCAATGCATTAGAAATTTATCTCTTCGATTAATATCGCTAATGCAACTAAAAAGTTAACCATGATTTGTAATACTCGCTAAAGAACGATTCACTCTATAGTATAGTGTACTTACGAATATTTGATTTTTTTCAACTTTAAGGAGAATTCAGGTGCGGCGTGCTGATTCGCGTGGCAATTATCCTGGAGTTACAATGATATAAGGTGCCGATCTGTGCTGACCCCAGATACCAAAAAAAGTGCACACGCAGTGTCTTTGCGACCCAAGCAGCTAAGGCGGGTTTACGCTTCCGCCTTACCCTCTGGCCCGCCGCCGCCGCCTGCCTCCGTCCTCGCCGGTGCCGCCAGATTGGGCAAACGAGACCTTCGGCAGGGTCACATGGGTGTCCATGTTTGGATAGGTGGCGGTTTTGTGCGGGATGGCGATGGCGCTGACGAAGTGCTCCTGGAAGCGTGGCTCGACAGCGGTCTCGATCTTGTCGATGGCGCGCACCACCGCCTCGATCTCGCGCCGCGAGGCCAAGTTCAGCAGGGCTATCCGCGCCCCGGTTCCGGCCGAATTTCCGGCCGAGGAAACCTTGTCGAGCGGGCAGTCAGGGATCATCCCCAGAACCATCGCATGCAACGGCGAGATATGTGCCCCGAAGGCGCCCGCCAGGACCACCCGGTCGACCTGTTCGATCTCCATCTTGTCCATCAGCAGCCGCGCCCCGGAATAAAGCGCCGCTTTGGCGAGCTGGATGTTGCGAACATCGAGCTGCGTGATCGTGATCAACGGTCCGCCGCCGGCGCGGCCGTCATGCATCACATATGACCAGGTGCGTTCATCCTCGATCAGCCGCGCGGTTCCCACCGCCTCGCTGCTGCCAATGGCGCCATCCTCGTCGACAATTCCGGCCATGCGCATCTCGGCAATCGCCTCGATGATGCCGGAGCCGCAGATACCGGTGACCCCGGCCGGGCCGACCACCTGGTCGAATGCCGGCTCGTTCGACCAGTGGTCGCAGCCGATCACCTGGAAGCGCGGCTCCTTGGTTGCCGGGTCGATCCGCACCCGCTCGACCGCACCCGGCGCGGCGCGCTGGCCCGACGAGATTTGGGCACCCTCGAAGGCAGGTCCGGTGGGAGACGAGCAGGCGAGCATCTTGTTGCGGTTGCCCAACACAATCTCGGCATTTGTGCCGACATCGACCACCAGCATCATCTCGTCCTGCAAATGCGGGCTCTCGCTCAAGACCACGGCGGCGGCATCGGCGCCGACATGTCCCGCGATGCAAGGCAGGATATAGAGCCGGGCGTCGGGATGCATCGAGACATCGATCTCCTTTGCCCACAGCGACATTGAATCCGATGTCGCCAAGGCGAACGGTGCCCAGCCAAGCTCGATCGGGTCGATTCCCAGCAAAAGATGATGCATCACCGGATTGCCGACAAAGACACCCTCGACGATGTCGGTGGTGGCGATCATCGCCTCCGCTGCAACCTGTCCGATCAGAGAATTGACGGCGCCTCGCACCGCCACTGTCATCTCGGCGGCGCCACCGGGGTTCATCATTGAGTACGACACCCGGCTCATCAGATCCTCGCCGAACCTGATCTGCGGGTTCATTAGTCCCGAAGACGCCTTCACGTCCCCAGTGATCAGATCGCAAAGATGGCAGGCAATCGTGGTCGAGCCGACATCGAAGGCGACGCCGTAAATCGAGCCCTCATAGTAGCCGGGCCAAACCTGCATGATTCGGCTGGGGGTGCCCTCGCGGCCACTATAGACCGCGACAGTGGCGGCCCACTTGCCATCTCGCAACGCCTTTTGCAGCCCTTGCATGGTGCGCAGACCGCCGATCACATTGTCCAGCGACCACTGCTCGCGCAGCGCTTCACGCAGGCGCTCAAGATCGCCCTGCGGGTTCTCCATGTCCGGCTCCGCGACCTCGACATAATACAGCTTAGTGGCTGGATCCATGTGGATATCACGCGCCTCGACGCGTTTACGCACGACCTGTTTGTGGACCTGGCTCTCGGGCGGCACATCAATGACCACATCGCCCTGAACCTGGGCTTGGCAGCCGAGCCGGCGGCCCTCGATCAGCCCGCGTTTCGACTTGTAGCGCTCCTCGACCTTGTTCCATTCGCTGAGCGCGTTTTCACGAACCGTGACGCCGTGCTTCGAGAACTCGCCGTAGGAGGGGGTGATCTGGCACTTCGAGCAAATCCCACGCGCGCCGCAGACCGAATCGAGATCGACGCCGAGCTGGCGCGCGGCGGTCAGGATCGGAGTGCCCACCGGGAATCTGCCGCGCTTGCCGGAGGGGGTGAAGATCACCAGAGGATCGGTCGGGTTGTCGGTCATTCAGAGCTCCGGGAAGCGGGTTCGCGCGGGGCGCGCGCTGCGACGATGCCATATGATAGTTGGAGGCCGTTGAAAAGGAATTGTCGGTCAGCGGCATGCGGTGATGCGAAGGCGGCGGGAGAAGGGGCCAGCATGGGCAGATGGCTTGGGTTTGTGCCTTCAAATTAATATTTCACACTAAAAATAAGGAAACTTGATTAATCACATTATAGATGCCATCTATTCAATGAACCCCGTCGATCGAGGAGAAATTGAAATGCTGCGGTTGGCCTTTGCACTCATCACTACGCTCTCCCTTGCGGCCGGAGCGGCGCTGGCCGACGAATGGAAACCGCTGCTAACCCCGGCGGAACTCGCATCAATCGTGGAGAGCCAGGAGCCGATCTTGGTTGATATCCGTGGCGTCGCCGATTACCGCGAAGGCCATGTGGAAGGCGCGGTGAACGTGCCCTACCACGCCTGGCGCGGGCCGGAGTCGAACCCCGGCGCGCTGATCAGCGACGAGAAGCTGACGCTGATTCTGTCAGAGCTTGGCGTCGAGACCGGCACTCCGGTCGTCGTCACCTATCGCGGCGCGAATTCGACTGATTTTGGCTCGGCGGCAAGGGTTTACTGGACCCTGAAATCCGCTGGGGTCGAGGAGATCGCAATCCTGAATGGCGGCGTGACGGCCTGGGTCGAAGCGGGATTAGACCTATCGAAATCGGAGGCGAGCAACTTTCCAAGCGATGCGGAGTTCACCTTCTCGAATGAATGGTTGATTGATCGAGATGGGGTCCGCGCTGTTGTCGAGGGCCACCGTGCGGCGCTTTTGATCGATGCTCGCCCGCTGACATTCTTCGAGGGCGGTAAAAAACACCCGCTTGCTGCTTGGGCAGGCACTCTGACGAACGCGTTGAACCTCGATCACCAAAGCTGGTTCACCAATGGCGCCTCGCTGATCGCCGATCCGGTGGAGTTGCAGGCTATTGCCGCAAAGGCAAGCCATGTGCCGGGCGGCCCGGAGATTGTGAGCTTCTGCAACACTGGCCATTGGGCCGCGACCAACTGGTTTGTGCTGAGCGAGATCGCCGGGATCGAAGGGGTCAAGCTGTACCCGGAATCGATGGTTGGCTGGAGCCAGGCGGTCGGCCGGGTCGCGCAAGCGGATTGATCCGGTTCACGCCAGATCGACCGGCAGTTCGGTCGTCTCCTTGATCTCCTCCATGACGAAGCTGGCGGAGATGTCGGCCAGTTCCACCTTGCGGATCAGGCGCTGATACAGCCGATCATAGGCGCGCACGTCTGCGACCTTTGCCTTCAGTAGGTAGTCGAGATCGCCACTGGTGCGCCAGACGCCCAGGATCTCGGGCATTCCAGAGACTGCACGGGTGAACTTTTCCAGCCATTCGGGCTCATGCCGGTCGGTTCTTACCGCGATGAAAACCGTCAGACCCAGCCCCAGCGCGTCCGGGTCGACCAGGGCGACGCGGGCTTTGATGACCCCGGCCTCCTCCATCAGGCGAATGCGCCGCCAGCAGGCGTTACGCGACAGGCCAACGACCTCGCCCAGCGCCTCGACACCAAGCCCGGCGTCGCGTTGCAGTTCGCGCAGGATTCGCCGATCGATTTGATCGATTTCCATCATATTTGGAAGAATATGGGAGATTATCCCAAAATTCAAGAATTTCATCCAAAGGTTGGGAGCCTATCCCGCGCGATCCATGACATCAAGGTAGACAGATAACCGAAGATCGGGGGATTCCAATGATCGCCAATATGAAATCACTGTTCCTGGCCCACCCGCAGGCGGTGGACGAAACCTATTTCGAACATCTGGCCTTTGCCAGCCGGTTCGCGGCGACGCTGCTACTGGCAGCCGGCGCGGCGCTGGTGCATGCGTTACTGCCATTCCTGTTCGAAAGGACCGCCAGCCGGATCGTCGCCCGCCTATATGAGCGGACCCACAACCGGGGCCGTTGATGTTTGGTTCACCTGTCGGGCGCAGTCTGTGCACAGCCGTTCTTTTAACCGGCGGATAGCGGGGCATCAGGATGTGCCGTTGGGCTGCCTATATCGGGCCGGAAGTTTTCCTGGAGGAGGTTGTCACCGCGTCGGGGCAATCATTGATCGCTCAGTCCTTGAGGGCGCGCGAATGCACGTCCGGCACCAATGGCGCTGGAGCTTCATGCATAACGGTCAGGTGGGCGGCTATGACAGGTTGCGCCGCCGCATTGATATGATGATCCCGGACGCGCTGTACGACAGCCGCAAGGGTGCCACCGATTCCGAGGCGTTGTTTCTGATGGCGCTTGCCGAGGGGCTGGAGGATGACCCGCAGCGCGCTCTCGAGCGGGCGGTCGGCCGGTTGGAAACCTTGTCACGCACCCACGGCACGACACCCCATATGCGCCCGACCGCGGCCCTGTCCGACGGCGAGCGGCTGTTCGCCATTCGCTATTCCTCGGACGCTGAGGTGCCGACGCTGTACCACTGCCTCGCCTGCAATCGCGGCGGCCGCGCCGTGGCCTCGAAACCTTTGGAGGTGGAAACGCAGGGTTGGGAGGCGATCCCGCCCGGAAGCTGGTCGGAAATCCGCGCTGACGGGGTGGCGATCAGCCCGTTCCGACCGGTGGCCGAGGCGCGGGCGGCGTAAAGCGCGAAAGGCGGTCGAGGCCTTCTTCGCCAAGCCGACACAGCGAAGGCCGAAGTGTTGCGCGTTCCACTCCGTCGTCGATCTGCAGGCGACCATCAACCGCTCCGTCGCCGAGCTCAGCGAGACCGAGCCGAAGCCATTCATCAGGCACGCCGATCCAGGCGAAATCATCGACATCAAAAACCCAGAGATCAAAAAATCGGGTTCAATCCAGACTGGGAAACGAGTGATCTTGCCTCCCCTTTGGTTGGGCACTCAGGCATAACCATTGACGAGGCCGGTCAGGAAAGCGCCTGGCCAAGGGAGGCGATAATCTCGTCGACGGATTCGACGACGGTGAGGTAGTCGTGGAATTGCTTCGTGACGAAGCCCTCGGCGACCATGTGGTCAATCAGGGCCAGGAGCGGTCCCCAGTAGTCGTTGGTGTTGAGCAGGAGCACGGGTTTCTCGTGCAGGCCTAGGTGGCGCCAGGTCAGGACTTCAATCAGTTCATCCAGCGTGCCGGGCCCGCCAGGGAGGGCCACAACGGCGTCGGCATTGCCCAGCATCAGCTTTTTGCGCTCGTGCATGGTTTCGGTGACGATTAGGGAGTGGATGTCCTGCTTGCCGACCTCCAGTTCGTACAGGTGGCGCGGGATGAAGCCAGTAATCCGGGCGCCAGCGGCTTGTGCAGCGCGCGCGGTTTCGCCCATCAGGCCGCGATCCCCGGCGCCGTAGACGAGCGCGTAACCGGCAAACGCCAACGCCGTGCCCAGCGCCCTTGCCTCGCGCACATAGATTGGATTGCGACCGTTTCGCGATCCGCAATAGATGCAGATCGAGCGCTGCAATGGTAGCATTCGCTGTTTGCTCCCCGGAAATATGAAGGATTATTTACACGACGGGGAAATGATAGGATAGGGTGCGCTGAAAGTGGTTCAGCCTATGGAAGGCGTTCGAAGAATGCACGAATTGGCCAAGTGGCTCGTTGGGATCGGCCTGGCGGTGATTGTCGCGCTGGCGGTTTGGTTTCAGACGCGTCCAGCGATGGAATCTGTACCGGGCGCCGAAGTCGTTGTTGCGCCTGCTGTAGAGGCCATCACAGTACTTGGCGCGGAGACGGTGGTGTCAGTCGCGCCGCAACCTAAGCCAACGCCCGCAGTGGCGCCGGAGTTTGATGTAGTCCGGGTATCGGCAGAGGGCCAGACGGTGCTGGCTGGGCGGGCAGCGCCGGGGCAAACCGTTGAGGTGTTGCTAGACGGATTGGTGATCGGCACGGCCGAGGCGGACGAGAACGGTTCGTTCGCGGCAGTGCTGGATCTTGAGCCGTCAAGCGAGGCGCGGGTGTTGACGATGCGCTCGCCTATGTCCGATGTGCCCGAAACGGTAGTGTCGTTGGCGCCGGCGATCAGTGAGGGTACCGGCGTCACACACGCTGTGGAGGCTGCCAAAGCTGAACAAGCCGCAGCTGAAGCGATCGCTACCGAAGCGACGAAAGCCGCTGCGGCTTTCACTGTCGATGCTGCCGAAAAGCAAGCGGCCGCCGAGGTCGCGACGGTTGAAGCGGCCACCGCGGTTGCTGCCGCTAAAGCTGCGCAAGCCGTCGCAGCGGCCACAAACACCGCAAGTGCGGCCACAGAATCAACCACATCCGGGACCGGTCAAGGTGCCTCCGAAACCACATCCGCTGAGGCGGCTTCAGCAGAAGCAGCGGCCGCAGCCGAGGTTGCTGCTGCGAATGCCTCTGCCGCCATTGCCGCCGCGGCAGAGGCCGCGGAGGCCGAGGCTGCCGCTATGACCGCTGCCAAAGTTGCCGCTGCCGAGGTTGCTATCGCCAAGCAGGCGACCGATGCCGCCGCCGCCAGCGCCGAGCCGAACGTTGCGCGCTATGCGGTGAGCACGCCGGTGATAATCTTGCCTCCGGCAGGCGCCGAGCAGGCGCCGTTGCTAGTTAAGCCGGAGGCCGAGGGCGTGACGCTACTGCAACCGGCCGAGGTTGAACCGGCTGCCAGAATGGTGCTTGACCGGCTGACCTATTCCGAGCGGGGCGATCTGGTGGCGGCGGGGCGCGGGCGGCCGGGTTCGGCGGTTCGGATTTATGCCAACGCTGTCTTCCTTGCGCAGATCCAAGGCAGCGATGAAGGGCAATGGCAGGTCAAGATTGCCTCGGAAGTCGCGACATCGGCCCTGCTGCTGCGCTTTGACGAGGTAGATGCGACCGGCCATGTGCTGAGCCGGATCGAGACGCCGTTCGAATACTCGCCGCTGGTCATCTCGCATGAACTGCATGAGCGCAAGATCGTGGTGCAAAAAGGCGATCATTTGTGGAAGTTTGCCGAGCAGCATTATGGCGAGGGCTGGCGCTACAGCGTGATTTTCAGCGCCAACGAGGCATTGATCCGCGACCCGGACCTTATATATCCAGGGCAAGTCTTCTCGGTTCCCGAGCTGGTCAACAGCCAGTAGGACGCCCGACGCGGGAGTTACCGAATGCGCCGCATCCGCAAGCGCGCCGCAACTGACGGCGCGCCCGATCTACGTACGCTGATCCGCGTGCTGCCGGATTTGTGGCCCGAGGGCAGGGCAGATTTGCGCTGGCGGGTGGCGGTATCGCTGGTGTTGCTGGTGCTGGCCAAGCTGGCGACGATTGTGACGCCATTCTTCTATCGCGACGCAGTCGATGGGCTGACCACTGGGGCTGTGAACGCCGCTCTTGTCACTCCGGTGATGCTGGTTGCGGCCTATGGCTTTGCGCGGGTGATGGGTGCTGTTCTGCAGCAGTTGCGCGACATTGTATTTGCGCGGGTCGGCCAGCATGCGCTGCGCCAGTTGGCGTTGCGAACATTCCAGCACATTCACCGGCTGTCGCTGAGTTATCATCTGTCGCGGCGAACCGGCGCGTTGAGCCGGATCGTTGACCGGGGCATCAAGGCGATCGACTTTTTGCTGCGATTCCTGATTTTCAATATCGTGCCGCTGTTTCTGGAGTTGATGGTGGTCGCGGGGATATTCTGGGTCGCGTTCGGGGTCTGGTATTTTGCCGTGCTGATGGCCACCATCCTGGCCTATATCGTCTTCACCTTCAGCGTCACGGAGTGGCGGGTGAAGATTCGGATCGTGATGAATGACCAGGATCAGGATGCGCACCAGAAGGCAGTGGACAGCCTGTTGAACTACGAGACGGTCAAGTATTTTGGCGCCGAGGGGCGCGAGGCAGCGCGCTATGACGGGGCGATGCGGGGGTATCAGGACGCGGCGGTCAAGACGGCGGTATCGCTGGGGATTTTGAACGCCGGGCAGGCGATGATCATTGTCGCCGGGCTGGTGGCGATGATGATGATGACGGCGCTGGAGGTGCAGGCCGGGACGATGACGGTTGGGTCATTCGTCATGGTCAACGCCTTTGTCATCCAGATCACCGTGCCGCTGAACTTCCTGGGCACGGTGTACCGCGAAATCCGCCAGGCGCTGATTGACATGCGCGAGATGTATGAGCTGACCGACGAGGCGCCGGAGATTGTCGATGCGCCCGACGCCAAGGCACTGGTTGTGGGCGAGGGGCGGGTGACGTTTCGCGGGGTGGATTTCGACTATGGGCCGGACCGGCCGATCCTGCGCGATGTGTCGTTTGAGGTGCCGGGGGGCGGCAGCCTGGCGGTGGTTGGGCCGTCCGGGGCCGGAAAATCAACGGTCTTTCGGCTGATATTCCGGCTGTATGATGTGACTGGTGGGTCGGTCGAGATCGACGGGCAGGATCTGCGGGCGATGACGCAGGCGAGCCTGCGGGCGGCGATTGGCGTGGTGCCGCAGGACACCGTGCTGTTCAACGACACCATCGGCTACAACATTGCCTATGGCCGCGATGGGGCTGGCCATGACGAGGTGATTGCGGCGGCCAAAGCGGCACAGATCCATGATTTCATCGAGAGCCTGCCGGCGGGTTATGACACCATGGTGGGTGAGCGTGGACTAAAACTGTCGGGCGGCGAGAAGCAGCGGGTGGCGATTGCCCGGACCATCCTGAAGGACCCGCCGATCCTGATCCTGGACGAGGCGACCTCGGCATTGGACACCCCGACCGAGCGCGAGATCCAGGCCGAGTTGACGCGGTTGAGCGAGAACCGGACCGTGTTGATGATCGCCCATCGATTATCGACTGTGGTGGACGCCGACGAGATCGTGGTGCTGGACCGGGGCCGGGTGGTCGAGCGGGGCACCCACGCTGCGTTGCTGGCCAGGGGAGGCCAGTACGCCGATATGTGGGTCCGCCAGGAGAAGGAAGAGCTGGTGGATTGAGGGCCTGAGAGGCACCCCTCTCCCCAACCCTCCCCCACAAGGGGGGAGGGAGTGCGCTGCGCCATTTGCGCGCGGCTTTTGTGCGAGGCCAAGTGTAGAAAAACGCGTGATTCGTGATATCATTCGAGCCTTGCTTGGAAGGACGCTGCCATGACACTGAGGAAGGGCCACTGCCTGTGCGGCGCGGTCAGCTTTGAGTATGAGGGGCCGGAGAACTGGGTCGGGCATTGCCATTGCGAGAGCTGCCGCCGGAACACCTCGTCGGCATTCACCACCTTCATGGGGGTGCCGAATACGGCCTATCGGTTCACCGGAATCGAGCCTGCGGTCTACCAGTCGTCGCCAGGGGTGCGGCGATTGTTCTGCCCGAAATGCGGGGCGCCGGTGGCCTATGATGCGGACAAGTTTGCCGACGAGATCCACTTTTACCTGGCCAGCTTGGAGGATGCCTTGGGGGTGGAGCCGAAATTCCATGTGTTCGTGGGTGAGGTGGTGCCGTGGGTTAAGGTCGGCGATGATTTGCCGAAGTATGTGACGGGGACCAGCGGGCCAAAGCAGGGTGAGGCGGCGGGCTGAGGTGACGACCTCGATTCTCGGCGAGGAGATCCCGGGTCTGCGCCGCAACATTGCATGTTGCAGCGCGCACGGGATGACGGCCATCCTTGACCGGCATTGGTGGCCAGGCGATTCGTTGTGCGACAAGTACGTTTGTGGTCAAGGCGCACCAACGTGCGTAGGTTGCTTTTGCCATATGTGCCAGGGAGATCAAGTATGGAGAGAACTGCAGTTTGCTCGTGCGGGCAGCTTTCCGTAACGATCGAAGGTGATCCATCCTATCATGGGATTTGCAGTTGCATTGAATGTCAGAAAACATCTGGGAGTGCGTTCACTTATTCTGGCTATTGGCCGAAGAACGTCGTCAAGGAAATCAAGGGCGATAGCACACAATGGCGAAGAATAGCGGACTCCGGGAAGTGGTTTGACACGCATTTCTGTCCAAT
>DATLAW010000312.1:0-2529 GCA_035527255.1 Thermohalobaculum sp.
CCTGTTGCCTGGGACCTTCAATACCCGGCGTATCGAGGAATACTACAGCAAGATGGCCGCGCTCGATCCAGGAGCGGACATGGCAGAGCTTGTCGCACGCGATCTTGAACAACAACCCTCGGGGCGCTTTGGCGAGCCTGACGAGTTTGGTGCGGCTTGCGCATTCCTGTGCAGCACGAGAGCAGGATACATCAACGGCCAGAACATTTTGCTCGATGGCGGCGCGTTCCCTGGCAGCCTGTGATGAGCATGGTTGCTTCGCCCGCGCCCCGGACGGCCAAACCTGTTCTCTACGGTTACGATGCCAGCACCTACACACGGGCGGCGCGGCTGGCGCTGATTGAAAAGGGGGTCGATCATGATTACTTCCGCGTGGCGAACTGGAGCGGGTACGAGAAGCTGCCAGGGTTCGCCGATCTGCATCCATTCGGAAAGGTTCCGGTGCTCGATCACGGAGGAGCGAGACTCTACGAAACATTGGCGATTGCCCGATACATTGATGCCGCGTTCGATGGGCCGCCACTGCAATCGACCGAACCGACTGCCCTGGCGCGCATGCAGCAGCTGATTTCAGTCTATGACAACTGCGCTTTCCGGTCATGGGTCAAGGTCCTTGCCACGCAACGCTTGTTCGCGCCCCTGACCGGTGCAACACCCGATGAGGTCGCGATCACCGCTGCCACCCCGGTAGCGGCCCGCGCCGCCGAGATACTCGAAGCGTTGCTGGCTGCGCGGCGAAATGACACCATCGATCTCGCCGACCTCTATCTCGCTCCGGGTGTCCAATATCTCTCGGAAACACCGGAGGGGGTTGAAATCCCGAACGCGCGCTCGCGCTTGAGGCACTGGTGGCAGGCGCTGCGTTCGCGCCCGTCAGATCCGCGAGATCCTGCGTCCGGCCGCCAAGGGCGGGAATTCGGGCGGCGCCGTGCCGATCAACACCGCATCCGGCAGCCTTGGCCAGGCGAGTCCGCAAAAATTCTCCGGGAGGCGTGATGGCGGTTATCCAACTCGGTGAAATGCGCTTAACCGGCGGCGCGCCGCTCGCCGAGGTCGAGATCGCCTATGAAACTTATGGCGAGATGGCGCCCGGACGCGACAACGTCATCCTGGTCGCCCATGGCACGACCAGCAGCCACCAAGCTGCCGGGCCGGTGACACCGGACCGCCGCAAGGGTTGGTGGGATGCCGTCATCGGGCCAGGAAAACTTTTCGATACCAACCGGTTCTGCGTCGTTTCGTCCAATGTGCTGGGCTCGTGCTATGGCTCGACCGGTCCGGCGTCCACCAATCCCGCGACAGGGCGGCCATATGGCCGGGACTTCCCGGAGATCAGCCTTCGCGATATCGTCGAGGCACAGTACCGGATGCTGCGGGTGTTGGGCATCGAGCGGTTGGTGGCGGTGGCGGGATCTTCGATTGGCGGCTTCCAGGCGCTGCAATGGGCGGTCACCTATCCTAATTTTATGCGCGGTGTGGTGGCGCTGGATACCGCGACCCGAGCGCTGGGCGACGGTGCGGCATCCATCGCCGCGGTGATCGACGATTTGGCGAAGCAGCCGGCCTGGAATGGTGGCGATTATTACGCCGGCGGCGGCATGGAAGACGCCCTGACCGCAATCCGGATAGCCACCTTGGAGAGCTATGGCATCGAGGCGCACATCGCGGATTGCCCCGGGAATACATCCGGCGAGCGCACGCTGACCCAGACCGCCCGCGCCTGGGCGCGCGAGTTCGACGCAAACAGCCTGATCCTGCTGAACCGCGCCATCGCCGGATTCAATGTCGAGGACCGGCTCGACCAGATTCGTGCCCCGCTGCTCTATGTGATGGCGGATACCGATGAATGGTTCCCGGCCAGGATCGGCAGGGAAGTGATCCGCCGGTTGAGGCGATACGGGATCGACGCCACCTATCACGAGATCACCAGCCCCCACGGCCATTACGCGACAACGATAGAGTCCGAAAAATGGGTGTGTGTCGCCAAAAAATTCCTGAGCCGAATTGCAGACGGTGCAAACGGTTAGCAAACGTAAGACAAAGCCGCGAGACAGCCATGCAACGATGCAATGGCGGAACCTGTATCCTCGCATTGAAGGCCGCCCCGAAACAGACGACCTGGAACCCGCCCCAACCACTCGCCATTCGGCGGCCATGGGTCAACAATAGCCGTGACCAGCGATCGGAGCGCGCCCTCCACTGCCGACGCGGTTTCGGACGGCGCGACGGCAAAGCTTTCGGACCACGGTGCCTGGCGACCGGAAAGGTGATCATAGAGTGCGACCGGGGCGGCTCGGGGTACAAGAAGTACATGAGGTTGGCAGAGGGCTGGGCCGAGATCGAGGCCAAATGCGACCCGAGTTCGCATTTGACTTTCAACCGCGCGCTAGAATTGATTGCCGCGCCGGCGCCGGATGCCGCACCCGAACCAGATCCGGAAGCCGTAGAGATCGGGATATATTGGCGGCGCCTGTTGGTGAGTTTGGGGGATTTCGCCAGTGTCGCACGCGAGTTGCGCGTCCGGCTCCA
>DATLAW010000313.1:0-4436 GCA_035527255.1 Thermohalobaculum sp.
CTTGTCGCGGCGGCAGCCGTCGCCGGTGAAGTAGTAGCCCTTGTATTGCGAGAAATAGGCCTCGACGAAGCGGTCGTGGTCGCCATAGAGCGTGCGCATCTGGCCGGGCCAGGAGTCCCGGATTGCCAGCACGCCGTAGCATTCGGTCTCGGTAAACTCGGCACCCGAGGTCGGGTCGAGGATAACCGGTTGGATACCAAAGAACGGCAGGGTGGCCGAGCCGGGCTTCAGGTCAATGGCCCCGGGTAACGGCGTGATCAGGATGCCGCCGGTCTCGGTTTGCCACCAGGTGTCGACGATCGGGCACCTGCCCTTGCCGACGACCCGGAAATACCATTCCCAGGCTTCCGGGTTGATCGGCTCGCCGACGCTGCCGAGGATGCGCAGGGACGAAAGGTCGCATTTCTCGACCCACTCCTCGCCCTTGCCCATCAGGGCGCGGATTGCGGTTGGGGCAGTGTAGAAGATGTTGACCTTGTGCTTTTCGCAGACCTGCCAGAACCGGCTGGCATCGGGCCAGGTCGGGATGCCCTCGAACATCAGCGTCGTGGCGCCGTTGGCCAGCGGGCCATAGACGATGTAGCTGTGGCCGGTGACCCAGCCGACATCGGCGGTGCACCAATAGATGTCCCCGTCATGGTAGTCGAAGACGTATTGGTGGGTCATCGAGGCGAACAGCAGATAGCCGCCCGAGGTGTGCTGGACCCCCTTCGGCTTGCCGGTCGAGCCGGAGGTGTAGAGGATGAACAGCGGGTCCTCGGCGCTCATCTCGGTGGGCGGGCAATCAGGGGAAACCTGCGCCTCGGCCTCGTGCAGCCAGGTGTCGCGTCCCGCGTCCCAGGCGACATCGCCGCCGGTCCGGCGCACCACCAGCAGTTTGACCTCCGGCAGTTTGGCCACCGCCTTGTCGGCATTGGCCTTCAGGGGGGTGTTGCGGCCGCCGCGCGGCGCCTCGTCGGCAGTGATCACCAACTTGGCGCCGCAGTCACCGATCCGGCTGGCCAGCGCATCGGGGCTGAAGCCACCAAAAACGATGGAATGAACCGCACCGATCCGGGCGCAGGCGAGCATCGCGTAAGCCGCCTCGGGGATCATCGGCATATAGAGGACAACCGGGTCGCCCTTGTTGACGCCAAGCGACTTGAGCACATTGGCGAAGCGGCAAACCTGCGCGTGCAGCTCGCGGTAGGTGATGTATTTTGACAGGGCCGGATCGTCGGCCTCCCAGATGATCGCGGTCTGGTCGCCGCGCGTCGCCAGGTGCCTGTCGATACAGTTCGCCGCGACATTCAGCGTGCCGTCCTCGAACCATTCGATCGAGACGTTGTCATAGGCGAAGCTGGTGTTCTTGACCTTGGTATAGGGCTTGATCCAGTCGAGCCGCTTGCCCTGCTCGCCCCAGAATGCCGCCGGGTCGTCGATCGATGCCTGGTACATTTGCCGGTACTTGGCATTGTCGATCAGCGTATGCGCCGCAACGGCGGCCGGCACGGGGTGCATATGGACTTCGCTCATCGTTTCCTCCCGGTAGGTGATTGCGTAAGGGGTGGCATTGGTGCCACTCAAAGTTGGCGCGATATTCCCAGCACTCATGTTGCGGTGCAATATGTCCCAATGCCGCAGTCTGGCGACAGATTAATGCGCTTGCAAGAGCGGGACGAGGTGAAAACGCCGGGCACGCCATTTTCCTGTGGCAAGGCGCGGCTGACAGGCCATACTCCGGCGCATCAGGTGTTCACGTCGGGAGGATCGAATCATGGCTGGACGGATCGAGGCGCGGCTGGCGGAGATGGGTATCCAGTTGCCCGAGCCAACGGTGCCGCTGGCCAAATATGTGCCGTTTGTACAGTCTGGGCGCCTGCTGTTCGTGTCGGGCCAGTTGCCGACCGGCCCCGATGGTTTGGTCACCGGCCAGCTTACCAGCGCGGATCATGCCGCCGACGGTGTTCCGGTGGCGGGATCAAAGCTGGCGCAGGCGGCGCAGGCGGCGGGGTTTTCCGCCATTAACCTGATCGTTCAGGCAAAGGCGGCGACCGGCGATCTGGATCGGATCGCCCGGGTGGTCAAGCTGACCGGCTTCGTCAACTGCGACGGCAGCTTTGCCCAACAGCATCTGGTGATCAATGGCGCCTCGGCCCTGCTGGGCGAGGTTTTCGGCGACGCCGGGCGGCATGCCCGCTCGGCAGTGGGATGCTCCAGCCTGCCGTTGGGCGTTATCGTTGAGATCGAGGGCATCTTCGAGATCGCTTGACCGATGAGCCCGCTCGACCCAGCCCTGTCGCGGATGATCGAACCGCTGCGCGAGCTTGCCATTGGCGCGATACTGGATGCGCTGGCGCACGAGTTGGAAGCGGATGCTGACGTGGATCCCGAGCCGGAGCTGCGCGATGCCGCCGGTGTGGTGGTCCGGAGCGGGCCGCTCAACCTGCCGCGCCGGGGCGACCTGGCGGTGACCAGGGATGGCCGCACGCTGGTGCGGCGCATCGAGAGCGGACCACCGCCGGTTGGCAAATCTCTGGTCGCCCAACACAGTGACGGCTTCGAGGCCGAAATCCTGCCATTTCGCTGGGATGCGGCGGAGATGACGGTTTTTGCCAAGCAGGAGCAGCCGAATTGGGAGCCGTTGCGGCGCTGGTATCTGGAGTGGTTCCAGAGCCGGTACAGCGAAGTCGCACCCGATCTATACGGTGCGGTTCACAGCCTGGACGGGCCGCGCCGGGTTGCCGGCAGTTGGGCCTTCACCGTCGATTTCGGCTCGGCCCCTGCGGCCTGCGTGATCGATCTGATCTCCGCAATGGCAAAATCAGGCGCCGAGCGAATGCGCATCAATTACGCTTGAAGATCGACTACGCCTGAAGAACAGAGGCCTCGTCGACATCCCGAAGCGTCGCGCCAAAGCCGACATCAAGCGGTGCGAGGCTCGCCACGGTGTCGGCCAAAGCGTGGGGCGACGACCAGCGTACCGATCGGAACATTCCCGCCGGCACCGCCCGGCCGCAACGCCTTAACCCAATCATCCAGTAGCCGCCATCTGGTGCCGGGCCGAGCACAGCGTCGTGGCGGCCAAGCAGGCGAAAACCATCGGCGACATGGGCAGGCATCACGCCGGGAATATCGGCACCGATGATGATTACCGGTCCGGGCGGCATGCCGCGCAACACCCGGCTCATCCGGTCGCCCAGATCGCCCGTCCCTTGCGGCCAGCGCGGCAGGCGGGTGGGCCAGATGTGGCTCGCCAGCCCCTCGCGGTCAGGACTGACCGCCAGCACGGTCCGCCAGCGCCGGTCAGGCCCAAGACGCCGGATCAGCCGCGCGCTTTGGTGGCGGAACCACCAGGCGGCCGCCGTCATGCCGATCTCGCGGCCGAGGCGGGTCTTGACCCGGCCGGGGCGGGGCTCCTTGAGGAAGATGACCAGAGTTTGCCGCATTACCGGCTCCGCACATAGCGCCGGGCCAGACGCTGTGGACTGGTGCCTAGGAAATACAACGCCAGCGTCGTCAGATTCCGCCAGCCCCGCCGCAGCCAGCCATCGGCACCATAGCGCGCCGCCGAGGTCACCGCATCGGCGCCGAGCCGGGTCAGCCGCCGCCGCCCGATCCGGCGGACCAGCGCCACGTCCTCCATCAGCGGGATATCGGGGTAACCGCCTGCCTGATCGTAGAGCAACCGGCTGACCAGCAGACCCTGGTCGCCATACGGCAAGGCAAACAGCGCCGCGCGAAAATTGGCCCAACCGGCGACGAAACGGGGTGCGGCGCCGCGAGTGTCGAACTGCAAGGCGAAATATCCGGCCTGGCCGGGGCGGGTCTGGATATGGGTCAGCACGGCCGCGCCCCAGCCAGGTGACAGCACCGTATCGGCGTGGAGGAACAGGAGCCAACGCCCCCGTGCGGCCTCAGCCCCGGCGGCAAGCTGGTTGCCCCGGCCCGGCGACGCGGTGACCACCCGGGCGCCGACCGCCTCGGCGATATCGGCGATGCCGTCGGTTGACCCGCCATCGGCAATGATCACCTCGTGAATCACACCCTCCATCAGCGCCTCGCCCAGCGCGCCGAGGCAGGGGCCGATGCGGTCCGCAGCCTGCAGCGTCGGGATCACCACCGAGAGTGGCGCCATCATGCGCGTGCCCGCACCCGCTCGCCCAGCACCATGAAGACCAGCGCGCCCAGGCCGAGTAGGGTGAAGCCGGTGAACAGCGGCACCACCGAGCCATCATAGCCCTGCGAGATTGCATAGCCGACCGGCACCGCGCCCAGCGTCGTCACGGTGTTCACGACCGAGGCCGCCGTTCCGGCCAGATGTCCCAGTGGCTCCAATGCCAGCGAGATAAAGTTGGCGAACAGCACGGCGACGGCGAAGAAGATCACGGACATCAGCGTCATGAACAGCCACAACGGCGGCAACCCGCCATTGCCGCCGGTCCAGGTCAGCAGCG
>DATLAW010000314.1:0-15044 GCA_035527255.1 Thermohalobaculum sp.
CTTCACGATCGCGCGTACCGCCGCGCGCAGGCTTTCCCCGTCAATGCTCGCCACCACACCGTCGTCCTGTTCGTTGAACGATCCAAACACCGGCACCTCATAACCCTTGCCGGTGATGTACGCCCGCACGATCTCGTTAACGTCGCGGCGGTAGGGGGTCAGCACCGCAATACGCTTGGCCCCGAAGGCATCAAACGCCGCAAAGGCCGCGGTAATCGGGTTGGTCGCCTTGGTGTCGGGCCGGGCGGCATGGATCGCCTTCGCCACCGCCGCTTCGCCCAGCACCATTGATGCCGACGTGCAGCCGAACGCGACCACATCCAGCTTTGCCCCCGGCAGGATCAAATCCACCGTGTCGCTTAGCAGCGGCCCCATTGCCGCCAGTGTCTCCGGGGTGATCTGCGGGGAGTTGCGGATTCGCGCCTCGTAGTAATCGACCCCCGGGATGGTGAACACCCGGCGAAACTCGTGCTCCACGGTGTAGTCGCTGGCCAGCACCACCAGCCCGATCCGCGCCCGCGCGCCGATCCCGGCATCGGTGGTGAAGGGCAGATGCTCGATCATTTCGCAGACTGGCATTTCGCAGGCTGGCATTTCACAGGCTGGCATTTCGCTACCCGCCGGGGCGCTTGCTTCATCCCTCATATGTCATTCCCTCCCTGGATATCGCCGGTTGCCGCTGGGCCACCAGATCGGCAAGTATCCGGGCCGAGCCGTTCGACATCGTCCAACCCATATGACCGTGCCCGGTGTTCAGCCACAGATTAGCATAAGGCGAGCGGTCAATCACCGGAATTCCGGTCGGCGTCATCGGGCGCAATCCGGCCCACATGGTCGGGTTGTCGAAGTCCGCCGCACCCTCGAACAACGCGCGTGCCCGCTCGAACATCACCTTGAAGTCGCCGGGCTTGTGGGCGGTGGAATAGCCGCTGATTTCGGCGGTGGCAGTCAGCCGCAACCGGTCGCCCATCGGGCAGTAGGCCAACAGGTTCTGCTCATCGACTCCGCCAAGACGCGGCGCCAGTGCAGGCTCGGAAATCCACAGCGTCGCCGAGTAGCCCTTGACCGGATAGATCGGCAACCGGATGCCCAGCCGTTCGACCAGATGCGGGCTGTAGACGCCCAGGCTGAGCACATAGGCGTCGGCCACCATGTCGCCCTTGTCGGTCACGACCGCTGTTACCTCGCTGCCTCGCGCGCGGAGGTCCAGTACCTCCTCGCCATAGCGAAACACCGCGCCCGCCTCGCCGCATTTGCGCGCCAGCGCGATGGCGAACTGGTTGGCGTCGCCGCTGGCATCGGTCACAGCATAGACCGACCCGGCGATCTGGTCGCGCGCTGCGGCCAGCCCAGGGTCCTTCGCCACCGTCGCGTCCCGGTCCAGAATTTTGATGGCGATCCCGGCGTCCTGCAATATCCGGCACTTGACCGCCGCCGCAGCGAAGGCTTCGGGCGAGCGGTAGAAGTAGATCAGCCCGCCGCCCAGGCTTTCGAAGCTGACCCCGGTTTCCGCCACCACCTGATCCAGCATCGACTGCGAATAGACGCACAGTCGCGACTTGTGGCCGGTGTTGCGCTTGGCACTCGCCACGTTGCACTGGCCGAGGAACCGCCGCATCCAGTCCCATTGCCGAACCGACAGCCGTGGCTTGAAGCGGATCGCCTGATCGCCGCGCCACAGGGATCGCAACATCATCCCAGGTGCGGCGGGCGACGACCAGGCATAGGCATGGCCCGGCGCCACCAGCCCGGCATTGCCAAAGCTGGTGACTTGCGCCGGGCCATCGGCACGGTCGATCACCGTCACCTCGTGGCCATCCTTCAGCAGCTGCCACGCGGTGGTGACACCGACCACCCCGGCGCCGAGGACGACGATTTTCATCTAAAGCCCCCTAGACAGAAAACGCCCGCCGGGTCTCAAGCGCCGAAGTTAATCAACCGCCGCGATCACCCCGATTTCGACATGAAATTGAGGCGCCGCCAACCGCGACTCGACACAGGCCCGCCCAGGCGTGTTACCCGGCGACACCCAAGCGTCCCAGACCAGATTCATCGCAGCGAAGTCTTTCATGTCGGTGATCCAGATGGTGGCCGAGATCAGCTTCGACTTGTCGGTTCCCGCCTTGGCCAACAGCGCGTCGATGCTGGAGAGGATATCCGCCGTCTGCTCGGCAATCGATCCTCCCGGCGCGCGCTGCGCCACCTGTCCGGCGGTGTAGACAATGCCGTTATGCACCACCGCCTGGCTCATCCGTGCGCCCACATCTATGCGTTTGATCGACATATTGTTCCTCCAAGGTTTGTTGAGACTGCCCGACCCGGGCGTCATTCGCATCAAACCCTCAAGCGGCGACAACGGCAAGCGCGAATTGAGGAAATCGTGCGGAGCCGGTCAATAATGCGGTGCCTCAGACCAATTCTCAAATCAACCGCAGCTGATCAATCTTCGTGGGGAGCGAGTTGCGGGAGAGCTCGCGCCGCCCATTGGCCAGAACGTCGACCAGATCATGCAGTGCAGAGATCAGCCGGTCGTTTGTACGGCCGGCACATAACGCAGTTTCGATCTTTTAAAGACATGGCCTCAAGGCAAATAGTCGTCGCGCCAGCGCAGAACCACGTTGAACGAAACCGAGATGCGCGCGTCCTGGCTCAGGTTCACATGGACCAGATGGTGCAGGAAGGCGGGCCACAGCAGGACCTCGCCAGCCGCTGGCAGCAGCCGATGCTCCGGATCGACCTGGGGGTCGCCCCGGATCGCCAGCATGTTGGCCTGGGGGCGCGGGTCGAAGAAGCTGATGGCGTTGGGGTCGCGGTCGGAGCGGCCGCCGGACGGGGCCTCGCCGGAGGGGACGCGGACGTAGTAGGTGCCGCTGAGCCAGGAATGCGGGTGGTTGTGCAGGTTGTGGTAGTCGCCGAAGCGGTTGACGTTGGTCCAGGCCTGCAGGCGCCAGTCGAGGTCGTAGTCGATGCCGGTTTGGCGGGCGTAATCCAGCACCGCCCGGTCAAGGCAGGTCTTCAGCCAGCCCAGCGCCGGGTGCGGATGGGCAAACAGATCGCCACCTAGGTAGTCGGCAGTCATATCGGCCGCCTGACCGTCCATCCCCTCGATCAGGGCCGCGAGGAGCGGGTTGGCGGCATGCGCTCCCGGCAGGGTATGGCGCATGAAGGTGGTCGGCCAGAGGGCGGTGAATTGAGGGCTTGAAGGTTGGGTCATGGGGTGTCCGGGTTGGGGTGGAGAGACTTTATACCATTGCGCACGAATTGCACGCGCCGCGGACCCCTCCCATGTCCCCTGCCGTTTCATGGGAGGGGGACGCCAGACCCAGCGTTCGTGTTACGCGTCCCCTCCCCAAAAAAGGGGGAGGGACAGGGAGGGGGTCCGCGGCGGCTGCCACAGGCGACGCGCCACCTACCCCTCGCCGAGCCCCAGATAGGCATCGACGATGGCGGTGTTCTGCGACGCCTCGGCACCGGTTCCGGTCCAGGCGAGGCGGCCGGATTCCAGCACCGCGATGCGGCCGGCGGCGTGCAGCACCCGCTCGGTGCTTTGTTCGACCAGCAGAATGGCGAGGCCGTCCGCCTGCAAGCCGCGCAGCACCCGGTAGCATTCGTCCACAGCAATCGGCATCAGGCCTAGCGACAGTTCGTCGACCAGCAGGACAGTCGGCTTGGCCATGACCGCGCGGCCGATGGCCAGCATCTGCTGTTCGCCGCCCGACAGAGACCCGGCCCGCTGGCGGCGGCGTTCGGCGAGCCTAGGGAAGGTGTCGAAGATGTGGGCGCGGCCCCGTTCCAGCGCGGCGCGATCCAGCCGGGCGCCGCCGACGGTCAGGTTCTCGTCTACCGTCAAGTCGGCAAAAACCCGGCGACCCTCTGGCACCAGGGCGATGCCATGGTCGACGCGGGCATGGGTCGGTACGGCGGTGATGTCGTTGCCATCGAGCCGGATCGTCCCGGCGCGGATCGGGATCAGGCCAGCCAGTGCCAGGATGGTGGTGGTCTTGCCGGCACCATTGGCGCCAATCAGGCCGAAGATCTCGCCATTTTGGACGGTGAACGAGAAATCATTGACGGCGATAATGTCTCCGTATCCGCAGGTTATTCCGACAACCTCGAGCATCAGGTCATTACCCCATCTGATTCGGGGCCGCCCAGATAGGCCCGGTGCAATTCGGGGCTGGCCATGACCTCGGCCGTCGGGCCCTGAGCCAGGCGGCGGCCATTATCCTGGACATAGACCTGAGGGCAAATGCGGGCGACCTCGCGGATGTTGTGCTCGATCAGCAGGACGCTGCGGCCATTGCCGACGAGTTGAGCGATCAGATCGGCCATGGATCGGGCCTCGGACTGGTTGAGGCCGGCCAGCGGCTCGTCCAGTAGTAACAGCTTCGGCTCCAGCGCCAGGGCGCGGGCGACCTCCAGCCGCTTCAAATACCCCAGTGGCAGCGACCCGGGCATCGCCTCGGCGGCGTCGCCGATGCCGACGTGGTCGAGCAGTTCGCGTGCACTGGCGCGCTCGGCGCTGCGGTCGGTGTGGACCAGCGCTGCCCACGGGCTGGCCATCCGGTGGGTCCCAACCGCCAGCGCGACGTTGTCGGTCAGGTTCAGCGAGCGCAGCGGCTTGACGATCTGCTGGCCCAGCGCCAGCCCGGCCCGGATGCGGCGATGGATTGGCCAGCGGGTGACGTCCTCGCCGCCGAACAGCACCCGGCCCTGCTGTGGACGCAACACGCCGGTGATGATCCGCATCAGGGTCGTCTTGCCAGCGCCGTTCGGGCCGATGAAGCCGAGCAGCTGGTTCTTGGCCACCTCCAGCGATACGTCGGAGACCGCAGTGACCCCGCCGAAACGCATGGTCACGTTCTGGACCGACAACAGGGTCATCGCGCGAACCTCGCAGCGATGCGGCCCGCCAGCCCAGCGATGCCGTCCGGTGCAAACCGCATCGTGGTAAACAGCAGCGCGCCGTACAGCAGCAGCTTGTAATCGTCGATGAACTGGAACCACAGCGGCATCACGGAGAGGAACGCTGCCGCCAGCGCCACGCCCCAGATCGAGCCGATGCCGCCGATGATGACCATGGCCAGTACGGTGACAGATTCGACGAAGCCAAAACTGTCCGGCCCGATGAAGCGGATGTGGTGGGCATACAGCCCGCCCGCGACCCCTGCCCCGGCGGTGCCGATGACAAAGGCCCACAGCTTGAAGCGGATCACGTCGATGCCGAGGATGCGGGCGGTGTCCTCGTCGTCGGCGATGCTGTCGAAGGCAAACCCCATCCAACTGCGGCGGATGTGTAGCGCGACCAACACAAACAACACCACGCAGACCAGCGCCAACGCCAGCAGGCCGGGTCGCCCGAAGGCGACTTGCGGGATACCGGAGATGCCGACCTCGCCGCCCAAGGCCTGTTGCTTGCGCACGAAGCCGACGAACAGGAAGGTGACCCCCATGGTGGTGATCGCAAGGAAGTCGTGGCGCACGCGCAAGGACGCCATACCGACGACAAAACCAATGGCGCCGGCCATCGCGCCCGCTGGAAGCAAGGCGATTGCCAGTGGCACGCCCGCCTTGGTCAGCAGCGCCGCCGTATAGGCGCCGATACCGAAGAAGGCGGCGTGGCCCAGGCTGACCTGACCGCAAAAGCCGGTGATCACGTTCAGCGACAGCGCGAACAGGATGGCGATTGCCATGGTGGTCAGGAGGGTGATCTCGTAAGCCATCCCGCTCACCCTTTCGCCAGCAGGCCCTGGGGCCGGATCATAAGCACCAGGATCAGGAACGCGAAGGCAATGGCGTCGCGGTCCAGCAGGTGGCCAATATAGATGGTGCCGAAGGCCTCGATCACGCCCAGTGCCAGCGAGGCGGCCAGCGTGCCGCGCACTGAGCCGAGGCCGCCCATGACGATGATCGCCAGCGCCTTGTAGGATGGGACAGCGCCCATGGTCGGCTCGACCTGGTTGTTCAGCAACGCCACCATGACCCCGGCGGCCGCGGCCAGCGCCGAGCCGATGAAGAAGTTCAGGTAGCGCACGTTCTCGATGTTGATGCCGCAACTCCGGGCCATATCCGGGTCGGTCACCGTGGCCCGCCAGGCGATGCCGGTACGGGTCGAGGCCGACAGCCAGCCGAGGACGGAAAGGAACACCAACGCGATGCCGACCACCATCAGCCGGGCGTAGCTGAGCGAGATGCCGGGCAGGATCTCGACCTGGGTCTGTAATGGTGGGTCGGTGAACGAGATGCTGTAGGCGCCGAAGACCAACCGGTAGATCTCCTCGGATGCGATGAAAAGGCCAATCGATGCGATCAACGCCACGAGTGGCGGCTGGCTGAGCATAGGTTTGTAGGCGAAACGGTAGATGCCGATGCCGACAACGCCGACCACCACCATGGCAACCACCAGCGCCAGAGCGAAGCTGCCGGTCTGGTTGGTGATGATCACGCCGAGATAGGCACCCAGTGTGAAGAGGGCCGCATGGGCGACATGCAGGATCCGCAACAGGCCATAGACCAGCGTCAAGCCGAGCGCGATCAGGGCATAGATCGCGCCCTGCACCAGCCCCTGAACTGTCAGGTCAAGAATTAACATCGAGGTGGGGATATCCTTGAGGCGCGCGCAGCCGGTCAGACCGGCTGCGCGCGAACAATCAGGACCAGGTCACTGTTCCGGCGGGGCCAGCAGGACCGGGTCGGAGATTACTGCGTAGTGGTGCCAACCGCCATCCTTGACGATCTGTACCTGCACGTCCTTGCGGACCTCGCCGAGGCCGTTGAACGAGATATGGCCGGTGGCGGCGTCAAGCGTGGTGGCGGCGAGGGCGTCGCGCAGGGCAGCTTTGTCGGTGGCACCCGCTTGTCTCATCGCCTCGGCCATGACCAATACCGCGGTGTGGCCGGAGGCTCCCACCATGTCGGCCGGATAGCCCGCCTTCGCCGCGAAACCTGCCATGAACGAGGTCACCACCGGGTCGGTCGAGTCACGATCCAGCGAGGTGGTGATGATCACGCCCTCGGCGTCCGGACCAGCGATTTCGATGAACTTCTGGCCGTCATAACCCTCCTGCCCGACCACGGTCGCGGTCACGCCCGCCGCCCGAAGCTGGCGCACCAGCGGCCCGGCGGTGAAGAAATAGCCCGAGGCATAGATCGCATCCGGCGCGTCAGCCTTGATCGACGAGACGATCGGGCCGAACTCGCGGTCCTTGATCGAGTATTCGTACTCAGCGACGATCTCGATGCCGAAATCTGCGGCCTTTTCCTTGAAGCCCGCCGCCAGTGAGGTGCCGAAGTCGTTGTTCAGAGTGATCACCACGACCCGCTTCAGCCCCAGCATCTCGCCGATCAGCTTGGCCCCAGCGCGGCCCTGGACCTCGCCCATGAACGATGTTCGGAACACATAATCGCCGGCGCGGGTGATGTCCGGGTGGATCGCATAGGCCGAGATGTAGGGGGTGGAGTTCTCCTGGAAAATCGTCGCCGCTGCGCGGGTCGAGCCGGAATAGCTGCCCGAGATACCGGCGACCACTTCGTCCTGAGTGGTAAGCTTGACCGCCAGAGGTGCTGCCTCCTTGGGGCTGGCCTGGTCGTCATAGACCACCAGCTCCAGCATATCGCCGTTGATACCGCCAGCGCCGTTGACCTGATCGACGGCAAGCTGTGCGCCCATCAGCGCCGAGTTGCCGTCGGCAGCGGCAAAGCCGGTCAGCGGCACGTTGAAGCCGATCTTGATCGGCTCGGCGAGGACCGGTGCGGTCAGCGCCGACAGCACAAATCCCGCCGCGAGCGTGATCGCATGCAACTTGAAGCTCATCTGCGTTTCTCCCTTGTTTTTGTGATTGCTGTGACCCGCATCAGGCGGGATGGATTACCGGAAACTCCGGCGCTTCGAATCGGGCGCCATCTTCATATACGAGGTCCGGGAAGGCTGGCGAGGTTCGACCGAGACGCCGGACAAAGCGCGCGTCGTCGCCAACCCAGCGCACCGAGATTACCCTGCGCCGCTGATCCGAGGCATTGGCAGGCGCCCCATGCAGAGTGCGGAAGTTGAACGCCACCGCGTCGCCGGGCTCGACCGACCAGCCACGGATCTCGAAGGCTTCACGATTGCCTTCGACATCCGGCACCGGCTCGGATCGGTCGCCCTCGTAAAGCGTGGTGCCGTCGAAGCGGTCGGGCCGGTACTCCTTGCCCGCGGCGTGCGACCCGACGACGAACTCGATCGTGCGCTCACGCGGGACCGGGTCGAGCGGCACCCAGAACGAAACCGACATCGATGCCTTGACCAGGTAGTACGGCGCGTCCTGGTGCCACGGGGTCGCGACCGAGGTGCCGGGTTCCTTGACCAGCACATGGTCATGAAAGATCCGGGCGGTACGCGAGCGCATCAGCCGGGCGGCGATCTGTGCCATCGGCGACTCGGTCACCAGCGCCTTGTAGCCGGGGATGCGGTCCCAGTTGCAGAAATCCTGGAAGAAGGGCGCCGAACCATCCTCCGGGCGATAGGTTCGCTCACGGAAGCTGGGGCTGGCCATGTTCTCCTCGATTCCTGCCTTCAGCCCCTCGACCCAAGGCTCGAAGACACCGCGCAGTACGATGCAGCCATCATTCTGATAGGCGTTGATCAGGTCTTCATTCACCAGATTCTGCTTGCCCGCCATGTCGTCTCCCTCGTCATGCCGTTCAGTCAACCGCCGGAGTTTGACCGATCATGAGGCGGCGGTCCAGCAGTTCTTGGCATCAGGTTGGAAGAGGCGGCAACCCGCTTTAACCGGTTGGCGAACTCAGATCATGCTTTTTAGATCGGCCGAGAAGGTCGGGAACGCGAACAGCTGGTCCTTGATCTGGGCCGCGGTGATGCCGTGTTTCATCGCCATCGCAATCAGGTGGATCAGATCCTCGCCCTGGTGTCCGATCATATGGGCCCCGACAATGCGGCCGCTTCCGCGCTCGACCAGCGTCTTCACCCAGGCGACGGATTCGGCGTAGGTTTTGCCCGAGAACCACCCGGTCATATCGTTGACCGTGACGGTGACATCCAGCCCCTGCGCCGTCGCCTGGGCTTCGGTCAGACCAACGCTGCTCATGGCAGGCACCGTGTAGATGCCGGTGGGCACCACCGAGTAATCGGGCTTGTGCATCGCACCTTCAACAATATTGCGGCCGACAATCCGGCCCTCGTAAGTCGCCAGCGGCGACAATTGAGGTGGGCCGACCAGCGCGTCACCGCAGACCCAGACCGCCGGGTTCGAGACCGAACGCAGATGTTCATCGACCTCGATGCGAATGCGGTCGTGACTGACGCCGCCGGCGTCGAGATCGAGGCCGGCGACATTGGCGATCCGCCCGGCACCATTGACGATACGGTCGGCCATCAGGCTTTGCTCGGTCCCGTCATGCTGGAAGACGACGCGCAATCGTCCGCCCTCCTTCTCGATCCGGGCGACCTTGACGTCGGTCTTGATCGCGATGCCGATCCGCTCAGACTCAGCCCGGATCGCCGCGACGGCGTCCTGATCCATGTTGCCGAGTAGCTGCGGCATCGCTTCGAGGATGGTTACCTCCGATCCGGCGCGGGCGTAGACATGACTGAACTCCATCGCGATCACGCCACCGCCGATGAAGACAACCGCGCCGGGCAGGGTGCGCTCGGTCAGCACCTCATCCGAGGTGATCATCAAATCGGCGCCGGGGATCGGCGGGGGCCGGGGGGTGGAGCCAGTGGCGATGACGATATTGTCGGCCTCCAGCCGCTGGCCATCAACCTCGACCGCGTTCGGTCCAACGAACTTGGCGGAGCCCCGGAACACCGTACCGCGTTTTGCCGCGACCCCAGTCATGGCGTCGGGAATGTGGCTGATCATTGCTTGGGTGCGGTCGATCAGCTTGGCCCAATCGACGGTGATCGGGCCGGTCTCGATGCAATGCGCTTTCGCAGTCTCGATCTCATGCAGGGCGTGGGCGGCCGCGACCAACACCTTCTTCGGCGTACAGCCGCGGTTTGGACAGGTACCGCCGAAATCGCGCTCCTCGACGAAGGCGATGCGTTTGCCAGCCTCGGCGGCAATGGCCGAGACGCCGAAGCCGGCATTGCCGCCGCCGAGGATGATGATGTCGAAACGATCGGTCATGGCGGGTATCCTTGTCGGGTTGGGGGTCAGTTTGCGTGCAGCGCCGCCTGAAGCGCGTTGTTCTCGGCCTGCAGCCGCGCCAGTTGGTCCTTCAGCGGGGCCAGATGCGGCTCCAGTTCCTCGCGGGTCAGGCGGACCGGGATGTGCTGCGGGCAGTTCCAGTCGAGACCCTCGATGGCAATGACCACGGCGCGTTCCGGGCGGGCCTTGTAGGTCGGATCGTGCAGGCCGGCGACCAAGGCGGGGTCATCGGCCGCATCGACCAGCCGGGCGCGGCCGAGAACCTTGAGCCGGCGCCGGTTCGGATAATCCATCAGGATCATCGAGATACGGTCGTCGCCGGCCAGATTGCCGGTGCTGACATACTGGCGGTTGCCGCGAAAGTCGGCATAGGCGATGGTTCGTTGATCCAGCACTTTCAGGAAGCCCACCGGGCCGCCGCGAAATTGCACATAGGGCCAGCCGGTTTCCGAGACGGTAGCCTGGTAGAAGCCGTCGCGGGCGGCAACGAAGGCGGCTTCCTCCGGCCCCAGCAGGTTCGCGGGCTCGGTCTCGGGTGCCAGGAAGCGGTCGTAGGCGGCGGCCGAGCCCTGGCGGGTTTGCGCGGCGCGGACGGCGGGAGTGAAGGCGATTTCGGCGAAGGCGCGGGCCAATTTGAACCTCGTTTGGTTTGGGATGTGTCTTCAGAGACCCAAGTCGGTCAGCCCCGGATGATCGTCCGGGCGGCGGCCCAGCGGCCAGCGGAACTTGCGGTCAGCCTCGGCGATGGCGAGATCGTTGATCGAGGCGATGCGGCGCTGCATCAGGCCGTGCGCGTCGAACTCCCAGTTCTCGTTGCCATAGGCCCGGAACCAGTTGGCACTGTCGTCGCGCCATTCATAAGCAAAGCGCACGGCGATGCGGTTGCCGCCGAAGGTCCACAGCTCCTTGATCAAACGATAGTCGAGCTCGCGGGTCCATTTCCAGGTCAGGAACGCCTCGATCGCCGCCCGGCCGGTCAGGAATTCGGCGCGATTTCGCCACTGGCTGTGGGGCGTGTAGGCGAGTGCTACCTTGGCCGGGTCGCCGCCATTCCAGCCATCCTCGGCGGCCCGGACCTTGATGCCGGCGGTCTCGTCGGTGAAGGGCGGCACGGGTGGGCGGGTCATGGGGGCCTCCGGTTTGTTGGGTCGCTGCGGTGATTGTCCCGATGAAGATGGTCTCTTTCATCGATTGGCGGAATATGTGATATTCACAATGAATTATTCCAGGATTAACAATAATGGATCGCTTTCGCGAGCTGACCACTTTCTTGGCCGTGGCCGAGCAGGGCGCATTCAACGCGGCCGCCCGGCAGTTGAACGCCTCGCCGCCAGCGGTGACCCGGCTGGTGACGGCACTGGAGGCGCGGCTGGGGGTGCAGCTGTTTACCCGCACCACGCGGCAGGTGGCGCTGACCGAGGCCGGAACCCGGCTGATGATCGACGCGGCCCGGATACTGGCCGAACTCGAGGCGGCGGAAGCCTCGGCCACCGGGGCCCACGATGCGCCGCAGGGGGTGTTGCGGATCACCGCGCCGGTGCTGTTCGGGCAGCGCTTTATCGCCCCGATCCTGCGCAATTATCTGGACGCCCATCCGAAGGTGACGGCGGAGGCATTGTTTCTCGACCGCATCGTCGATCTGATCGGCGAGGGGCTGGATGTGGCGGTGCGGATCGGCGACTTGCCGGACAGCTCGCTGCGCGCGAGACGGGTCGGGGCGGTGCGCCGCGTGACGGTCGCGTCGCCGGGATATCTGGCCCGGCACGGCATACCAAAGGCACCGGGCGACCTGGCCGGTCACCGGGTAATCTTTCCCAGTGGCACCGGCGGCACGGTGGCCTTTGAGTATGTCGCTGGCCGGTCGCGGCGGACGGTGCGGCTGGAGCCAGCACTGTCGGTCAATACCATGCAGACGGCGATCGACGCGGCGGTTGCCGGTTGGGGGGTGACACGGGTGCTGTCGTATCAGGTCGGCAGCGAGATTGCCCGTGGCGCGTTGACCGAGGTACTGATCGACAACGAAGACCGCGAGATGCCGATCCACCTGGTGCATTCCGAAGGGCGGCGGGCGGCAGCAAAGATCCGCGCCTTTATCGATCTTGCCGCAGGTCGGCTGCGGGCCGAGGCCGGTCGGTTGGCGGCGCGCTAGGACGGCCACCAGTCGGCGCACTTGGTGTCGATGGAGACTAGCCCGGTGCCGGAACGGACTGGCTAGAGAGATTTCAATATGTCCGCTGCGATCTGGAAAGACCGGAGACGTTCATCGTGGTCGTGGATCTGACCATTGAGAATGACCTCGTCCGGCTCGTAACGAGACAGGAATTTGATGAGCGTTCGGCGAACTGAATCGGGTGATCCCAGGGCAGAACAGGCGAGCGCCCGATCGACCATGGTCATCATCGACGGATCGAGGTGCGCCGCGATATCCTCAACCGGGCGTGGCAATGGGCCCGGCCGCCCAGTCCGGAGGTTGGCGAACGATTGCTGCATCGAGGATTTCAAATATAGTCCTTCAGCGTCACTCGGGGCAGCAAAGACATTAAGCGCCAGCATGAAATACGGTTTTGCAAGATGCTGGGACGGACGGAACGTCTCGCGGTAAATCACAACGGCCTGATCGAGCGCATCGGGCGCAAAGTGAGACGCAAAGGCGTATGGCAGACCAAAATGCGCCGCGAGTTGCGCGCCGTACAGGCTCGATCCGAGGATCCAGACCGGCACCTGTGTTCCAACGCCAGGCACCGCACGGACGGTTTGTCCCGGTTGCGCATCCTGGAAGTAGCCGATCAGCTCAAGCACGTCCTGTGGAAAACCCTCGCCATCGTCGAGCGTGCGGCGCAAGGCGCGGGCCGTCGCCATGTCGGTGCCAGGGGCTCGGCCCAGCCCAAGGTCGATTCGGTCGGGAAAGAGTGTGGCAAGGGTGCCAAACTGTTCGGCAATCACAAGCGGCGCATGGTTGGGCAGCATGATGCCGCCGGAACCCACACGAATTGTCGATGTGCCCCCGGCAACATGCCCGATCAGAATGGACGTGGCCGCGCTGGCGATCCCGGGCATGTTGTGATGTTCGGCCAGCCAGTAGCGATTATAACCCCAGCCTTCCGCGTGGCGTGCGAGATCGAGCGTGTTGCGGAACGCATCGCGGGCCGAAAAACCCTCGAGGATCGGCGAAAGGTCAAGGACGGAATAGGGGATCATTCTGCGCTCCAGGTTATAGCCCATTGACGATCCAACGACGAAACGCCGATAAAATGCCAGTGGTGTCCGATGATGGTCTTCAGAACATCCGTTTTCAGATGTGCGCCGGAACACCATGGCATGGCAACCGGCAACGAAGCACGCCCGTGTATGATAGACCACATCGAATGGCGGAAAAATTCCTGCGCGTCACCGCAAAAAATTGAGTGTGGCGCCGAGCCCTTCTGTGTAGGGTCGCGCGGACCGAAATTCTGGCTGGAGAACAGATACCCATGGCTTACGAGAATCTTGAACTGCTGATCGGTGGTGAATGGCGCAAAGGCGACGGCGGCGGCGAGGATGTTCTGAACCCCGCCAATGAACAGGTGATCGGCCATGTTCCTCATGCCTCGTCGGCGGAACTCGACATGGCGCTGGCGGCCAGCGTTGATGGCTTTGCAGTCTGGCGCAACACGCCGCCGATCAAGCGCCAGGCGGTGATGGAGAAGGCCGCTCGTATTCTCGAGGACCGCATCGATGCGATCGCCCGCAATTTGACGCTGGAGATGGGCAAGCCGGTTGGCGAGGCGAAGATGGAGCTTGGCTTCGCAATCGACGTGCTGCGCTGGTACGGCGAGGAGGGCAAGCGCGCCTATGGCCGGTTGATCCCGCCGCGTATTCCCGGTGCCCGCCAGATGATGATCAAGGAGCCTGTCGGCCCGGTCTGCGCCTTCGTCGCCTGGAACTTCCCGGCCGTGAACGTTATGCGCAAGGTGGCGGGCGCTTTGGGGGCTGGATGCTCGATCATCATCAAACCGAGCGAGGAAACCCCGGCCACCGCCGTCGCCATTGGCCGCGCCTTGCAGGAGGCAGGGCTGCCGGTGGGAGTGCTCAACATCGTCTTTGGTGTGCCCGACACGGTCAGCCGCCATATCCTCGGCTCGTGGATCCCACGTAAGCTTTCGTTTACCGGGTCAGTTCCGGTCGGCAAGCATCTGCAAAAGCTGGCCGCCGACACGCTGAAGCGCTGCACAATGGAGCTGGGCGGGCATTCCCCGGTGATTGTCTTCGACGATAGCGATCTCGAGAAAGCGCTCGACTCGATCGGAAACAACAAATTCCGCAATGCCGGGCAGGTCTGCATCTCGCCGACCCGCTATTTCGTCCAGGACAACGTCTACGCCAAATTTGTCGACGGTTTCACTGAGCGCGCAAAGGCGATCAAGGTGGGCGATGGGCTGGCGGACGGCACCCAGATGGGGCCGCTGATCGCCGGGCGCCGCCTGGACGTGATGGATGGCTTCGTGTCCGACGCTCGCGACAAGGGCGCCGTTGTGACAACGGGCGGCGAGCGTATCGGCAACAACGGGTACTTCTGGGCGCCGACCGTGATGAAGGACGTGCCGGACGACGCGCGGATCATGTCCGAAGAGCCCTTCGGCCCGGTCGCGCCAGTGCAATCGTTCAAGACTATGGACGAAGTGCTGGAGAAGTCGAACAACCTCAGTTTCGGCCTGGCTTCCTACGTCTACACCTCCAACGGTGCCACGGCGAAGAAGATGAGCGAGCAGCTGAATGCCGGGCTTGTCGGGGTAAATCATCCCTTCGTCTCGATGCCGGAAACCCCTTTCGGCGGCGTCAACGAGTCTGGCTACGGCTCGGAAGGTGGCCCGGAGGGGCTGGAGGCGTTCCTACGCACCAAGTTCGTCACCGAGG
>DATLAW010000315.1:0-20425 GCA_035527255.1 Thermohalobaculum sp.
ATCGTTCTATTTCATGTGGTTGGACGTAAGTCTTAAACGCGCCGCCAACAGTCCCGATGGCGTCAAGGGCGAAAGCTGGTCAGTCCATGGCGGCGGCTTCTACCATGTCCAGAAATACGCCGTCGCGCCGGAACAGATGCCCGCCGACCTGTATTGGTTCAAATGGGAAAGCTACCTGACCTGGCTCTCCGGCTTCGCGCTCATAACGGTCACCTATTACTGGAGCGCGTCGAGCTACCTGATCGACCGCTCCGTCGCCGATCTGGTGCCCTGGCAGGGAATCGCCATCTCCATCGCCGGGCTGGCGCTGGGCTGGGTGTTCTACGACCTGCTGTGCAAATCGGCGCTGAAGGCCAATCCGCCCCTGATGTTCGCCGTCCTGTTCGCCGCCATCGTCATCGCCGCCTGGGGGTTCGGCCATCTCCTGTCGGCGCGGGCGACCTTCCTGCAGATCGGCGCGATGATCGCAACCCTGATGACTGGCAATGTCTTCATGGTGATTATCCCGAACCAGAAGATTGTCGTCGCCGATCTCAAGGCGGGCCGCATTCCGAACCCCAAATACGGCGAGATCGCCAAGCTGCGCTCGACCCACAACAATTACCTGACCCTGCCGGTCCTGTTCATGATGATCTCGAACCATTACCCGATGACCTTTGGGCACGAGTGGAACTGGGTAATCGTCGCCATTGTGCTGGCCCTGGGCGCGATCATTCGTGACTGGTTCAACCGCCACGAAGCCGGCCAACACGGGATCGCGATCCAGTGGCAATGGCCGGCCTCGGCGGTACTCGCTGTCAGCCTGATCGCCTTTTCCACCTGGAAACCCTCAGGCGAGGTCATCGTCGCCGACCCAGTGTTCACGCCCGACGCGCTGGCCATCGCCCAGACCCGCTGCATCGCCTGCCATTCCGCCACCCCGACCAGCGAGGACTTCGACGAGGCGCCCGGCGGGGTCATGTTCGACACCGCCGACCAGCTGAAGTCCCATGCCCAGAAGGTGCTGGCCCAGTCGGTGCTGACCGAAACCATGCCGCTCGGCAACCTGACCGAGATGACGGCAGACGAACGGGCCCGCCTCGGTGCCTGGATCAGGGCGGGGATGCCGGATGAGTAGGGGGCTCGAGTGCCAACCCTGCTGATCCGCAACGCCGATGTGCTCGTCACCATGGACGGCACCCGGCGCGAGATCACCGGCGGTGGCCTGCTGGCCCGTGACGGCGTCATCGAGGCGGTCGGCCCCACCGCCGCGCTGCCGCGCGATGCCGACGAGATCATCGACGCCACCGGCTGCGTCGTCACGCCGGGCCTGATCAACACCCACCATCACATGTACCAGAACCTGACCCGCGCCGTCCCCGCCGGCCAGGACGCACTGCTGTTCGGCTGGCTCCAGTCGCTTTATCCGATATGGGCTCTCTTCGGCCCCGACGAGATCCGCATCTCCGCCCTCGTCGCCCTGGCCGAGCTGGCGCTGTCGGGCTGCACAACGGCTGCAGACCATCTGTACATTTTCCCCAACGGCGCCCGCCTCGATGACGAGATCGACGCGGCAAACGAAATCGGCGTCCGCCTCCACGCCACCCGCGGCTCGATGTCGATCGGGGAGAGCAACGGCGGCCTGCCGCCCGATGTGCTAACCGAGCGTGAGCCCGATATTCTTAATGACTGCATCCGCGCCATCGACGCCTTCCACGACCCCAATCCCGGCGCGATGATCCGGGTTGGCGTTGCCCCCTGTTCGCCGTTCTCGGTCAGCCGCGAGCTGATGCGCGACTCAAGCCTACTGGCCCGTGACAAGGGCGTGATGATGCACACCCATCTGGCCAAAAATGACGAAGATGTGGTCTACTCCCAACAGAATTTCGGCTGCCGCCCGGGCCAGTTCGCCGAGGATCTCGGCTGGACCGGACCGGATGTCTGGCACGCCCATTGCGTCAAGCTCGACGCGCGCGAGATCGGCCTCTTTGCCCGCTCCGGCACCGGCGTCGCCCATTGTCCGTGCTCGAACATGCGCCTCGGCTCCGGCATCGCACCGATCCGGGCGATGCGCGATCAGGGCGTCAAGGTCGGCCTCGGTGTCGACGGTTCGGCCTCCAACGACGGCGCCGACCTTATGGCCGAGGCCCGCCAGGCGATGCTGCTCCAGCGCGTCGCGCGCGGCGCCGATGCCATGAGCGCCCGCGAGGCACTCGAGATCGCAACCCTGGGCGGCGCGTCCGCGCTGCGCCGCGACGATCTCGGCGCCCTCGCCCCCGGCAAACGCGCCGATTTCGCCGTGTGGCCCACCACCGGCATCGGGACCTCCGGGGCCTGGGACCCGGTGGCGGCGCTGATCCTTTGTGGCCCGCACCGCGCCCGCGATACTTATGTCGAGGGCAGGGCGGTGGTGCGCGGTGGCCAGCTCGCGACCATCGATCTCGACGCCACCCTAAGGCAGCACCGCGAACTCGCCGCCCGGCTGATGGACGCCTGATATGCACGCCGTCGACGACATGACCATCTTCGCCCGCGTCGTCGAGCGCGCCAGCCTCTCCGCCGCCGGGCGCGAACTACGCCTGTCGCCCGCCGTGGTCTCGTCGCGGATCACCAAGCTCGAGGCCCGGCTCGGCGTTCGCCTGCTGAACCGCACCACCCGCACCGTGAACCCGACCGAGGAGGGGCGGCTCTACTACGAACACTGTCTGCGCATCATCGCCGAGATCGCCGAGGTCGAGCACAAGCTGGCGGAGAAGAAGGATAGCCCCTCCGGCGTCCTGCGAATCTCAGCCCCCACCGTCATGGGCCGGCGCTGGATCGCGCCCCTGATCCCGCAGTTCCGCGAAACCTTCCCCGAGGTCGAGATCCGCCTGCAGTTGACCGACCGGGTGGCCGATCTCGTCGAGGAACAAATCGATATCGCCCTGCGGCGCGGCTATCAGCAGGACAGCTCGCTGATCTCGCGCAAGGTCGCCCCGGATTTCCGCATCGCCTGCGCCAGCCCGGACTATCTGGAAAAGCACGGCACGCCAAAGACCCCTGCCGATCTCAGGTCCCACGATTGCCTGCTGCTGCGCTTCCCCGGCTCGCGCCGCTACCAGTGGCAATTCATGGAGGACGGCGTGCCGCAAAACTTCGCCGTCTCCGGGCCGATCGACAGCAACAACTCGCAAACCCTGATCGACTGGGCGCTGGGCGGCGCCGGCATCGTGATGAAATCGGTCTGGGACCTGGCCGACGAGATCGCGGCCGGTCAACTGATCCCGATCCTGCTGCCCTTCAGCCCCCGCGACCTCGCCATTTACGCCCTGGCCCCGCCGCACCGGATGCAGCCGCCAAAATCCCGCGCCTTCATCAACTTCATCGCCGCTCGGTTGTCAAAGCTGCCCCCAGCCAAGATGGTCAAGGCGTTCGAGGCGGAGGCAAATTTTGGGAATGACCCGGCGTGACCGGAAATCCAGCCGGTAAATCAACAGCTTGGACCCGAATGCCCCGAGCAAGCCAGCGCGCGGATGGCCAACGCTCGACCCAGCTTGCTGTTAGCTGATTACACCGAGATCACTTAGTTCCGCTATCTCCGACGCCTCTAGTCCAAGCAGGTCAGCCAAGACCTCCGCCGTATGCTCCCCCAACAGCGGTGGAGCGTGACGGTAGGTCACCGGCGTTTCGGACAGCTTAATTGGACTGGCCAAAAGACGTGCAGTGGTTCCGCCACTCACCGAGTGCTGCATTTTGTGAACCATCTCGCGGGCAATGACCTGAGGGTCCTTGAAAACCTGCTCAAGGTTATTGATCGGACCGCACCCGATGCTCTGCGTCTCGAGCGCCTCCAACCAGAATGCCGACGGGCGCGCGGCGACCAGCGGGTCAAGTATCCCCGCCAGTTCGGCGCGATTTCGAACCCGCAATTCGTTGGTCTGGAACCGTGGGTCCAGCGCCAGCTCGTCGCATTCGGCAATCTTGCAGAAGCGCCCAAACTGGTCATTATTGCCGACGACGATGATGATCTCGCCGTCGGCGGTTTTGAACGGTCGATAAGGCACAATATTCGGATGGTCATTGCCGATCCGGCCCAGATTACCCGCGTAGAGGTAATTCATTCCAACATTGCCGAGCCAGGCGACATGCGTGTCCAACATTCCGATGTCGATAAACTGCCCGACGCCGGTATTCTTTGCGCAATAGACAGCTGCATTGATCGCCACCGCCGCATACATTCCGGTCATCAGATCGGCAATTGGCACGCCAACCTTTTGCGGGCTGCCGTCAGGCTCACCGGTCAGGCTCATCACGCCGCCCATTCCCTGGATCAGAAAATCGTAACCGGGCCGGTTCGCATAGGGACCGGTTTGGCCAAAACCGGTGATGGAGCAATAAACCAGCCGTGGATTGTCGGCTTTCAAATCTTCATACGACAGACCATATTTTTTCAATGTACCGGTTTTGAAATTCTCGACCACAACATCCGACATCGCGATCAGTCGACGGATCAATTTCTGACCGGCCGGTTTGGTCAGATCGACTGTGACCGATTTCTTGTTCCGGTTGGCCGACAAGAAATAGGCACTTTCAGAAGTCGCCGCGCCCCGCTCGTCGGTCAGGAATGGCGGCGCAAACTTACGAGTGTCATCACCGTTGCCAGGACGCTCGATTTTTATCACTTCGGCGCCAAGATCGCCAAGCATTTGGGTACAGAAAGGGCCCGCCAGAATTCGGGTTAGGTCCAGAATTCTAACGCCCTGAAGGGGGCCGGTCATATCGGTCATTATTGGCCTGAATTTAAGGGTTTAACTGCGATCCGCCGGCAAGTTAGCGTCGATCTCACGCGTCGGCAAGTTCGCACTTTGGGAAGACCGGATCAGAGCGTCCCGATCCGCCGCCCCGCGCACTGCCGCCGTCCAAAGCGGCACATGGACAGTCTGATCGTGCAGCACTTCTTCCATATGGTGGCACGGCCCCAGCCCGAGGCTATTGAGTGCGAGCTTGAGAGAATAGGTCCCGGTCCGGCCCACCCCGGTGCCGATAACATGCATTGTCATGGGTTCTCCTTTTGCGGTCGGTGCGCAGGAGCACCAATGGCGTCTGCCCCACCCGCGCCGTCTCCACCGCCGCGCACCAGCGTAGCTTCTCCGCCTCGGGCAAAAACGACCCGGTAAAACTATTCTTTGCCAGCTGCACGACATCATCCTTCGACAATGCCAGCCCCGCCGCGACCGCCTCAAAATTGGCGTTCATGTAGCCGCCGAAATAGGCCGGGTCGTCCGAGTTCACGGTCACTGACAGCCCCGCCTCCAGCATCCGCCTCACCGGGCTGTCGGCCATCCGCGCGATCACCTTCAGGGCGGTGTTCGACAGCGGGCAAACTGTCAGTGTCAGGTTCCGGCGGGCAATCTCGCGGATCAGGCTCGGCTCCTCCATCGCCCGGTTACCATGGTCGATGCGGTCAACCCCAATCTCCAGCGCCTGGCGCACGTATTCAGGCGGCCCTTCCTCGCCGGCGTGACAGCACAGCAGCATTCCCATTGCGCGGCACTGCCGGAACAGGCGGGCGAATTTGGCCGGCGGGTGGCCCTGCTCGGAACTGTCCAGCCCGACCCCGGCAAAACGCTTAAGCCACGGCTCGGCCTCTTTCAACGTCGCAAACCCGTCGTCCTCGCTCAGGTGGCGCAAAAAGCTCATGATCAACCGCCAAGTGATGCCGTGGCGGCGCTCGCCATCCTCCAACCCGGCGATGATGCCCTTTGCGACCACGTCGAATGGCACGCCGCGCCCGGTATGCCCCTGCGGGTCAAAGAAAATCTCCACATGGGTCACATTGTCGGCTTTGCAACGATCCAGATAGGCTCGCGTCAGGTCGAAGTAATCCTGCTCCTCGCGCAGCACCGCCATGCCCTGATAATAGATGTCCAGAAACTCCTGCAGGTTCGAGAATTTGTAGGCCGCCCGGATCTCCTCGACGCTCTTGAACGGGATTTCCACCCGGTTGCGCCCGGCGATCTCGAACATCAACTCAGGCTCGAAGCTGCCCTCGATATGCAGATGCAATTCGGCTTTCGGCAGGCGGGCGATCAGCTTTTTCATCAATCTTCTCCGGCGATCAGTTCGATTCGGGCCGATCATAGACCACCTTGCCGCCGGAGATGGTTGTTTTCACCGCCCGATCATCCGCCAGCACGATCTGGGCGAACATCACCTCGGAAAGTGTCTCGGCCCGCGCCATCCGGTGGCGGATCAACGGCGTCGACGCGAGGTCGATCACCACCGCATCCGCCTCCATCCCCACCGCCAGGTTGCCGATCTTGCCGTCGATCCCTAGCGCCCGCGCAGCACCACTGGTCGCCAGCCACCACAAATGCACCGGGCTGAGTGAGATGCCGCGCCGCTGCGCCACCTCATAGGCCGCCTTCATGGTCTGGAACATCGAGAAACTGGTCCCACCGCCCACATCGGACGCCAGCCCGACATCGACGCCGCGCCGCATCAGCCCGGCCACATCGCATTCGCCCGAGCCGAGAAACTGGTTCGAGGTCGGGCAATGCGCCACCGACGCACCAACCTTGGCCAGCCGGTCGATCTCGCGCGGCGTCAGGTGGATCGCATGGCCGAAGATCGCGCGCGGGCCCAGCAGCCCGTATTTCTCATAAACCCCCAGATAATCCGGACAGCCGGGGAACAGCTCGCCGACCCAGGCGATCTCCGCATGGTTCTCCGACAGATGGGTCTGCATCACGCAATCGGGATGCTCCGCCCACAACGCCCCGGCAGCTTCAAGCTGCGCCTCGCTCGAGGTTGGGGCGAAGCGCGGCGTCACCGCATACAGCGCCCGGCCGGTGCCATGCCACTTATCCGCCAGAAGCTTGGAGTCGTCATAGCCTGACTGTGCCGTATCACACAGCGTATCCGGTGCATTGCGGTCCATCATCACCTTGCCGCCAACCGCCCGTACGCCGCGTCGCGTCGCCTCGATGAAATAGGCCTCAACGCTCTCCGGATGGATGGTGCAGAACGAACAGGCTGTGGTGGTGCCGTTGCGCAATTGCTCGTCAAAGAACGTCACGGCCGCCGCCCGCGCATAGTCCGGGTCACCGAACCGCGATTCCTCCGGGAAGGTAAAGGTATTCAGCCACTCCAGCAGCTGCGCGCCATAGGATGCGATCACTGCGGTCTGCGGGTAATGCAGATGGCAATCGACAAATCCTGGCGCGATCAGGGCCTCACCCACATGGCTGACCTCAGCATCCGGATGATCCGCCAGCACCATCGCCGCTGACCCGATATCAACGATCAGCCCGCCCCGCATCGCCACGGCGCCATCCTCGTCATAAACCAGCGCGGCCTCGGCGCCGATCTCGAACGGGTCACCGGCAAAGCGCAGCAGCCGCCCGCGCAGGATCGTTGTCTCGGTCATGCGGTATGCTCTTTTATGTCAAATAGTTCTGCGGCATTCATGAGGGATACCTGCAACAACTGAACCGCCACCGAAGCCGCAATAACCTCCGGCCGCTTGTCCTCGACCCCCGGCACCCCAATCGGACACACTAGCCGCGCCAACCGCCCCTCAGCAATCCCGCGCTCGCGCAGCCGCCGCAGAAACAGCGCCTTCTTGGTCGCCGAGCCGATCACCCCGAGGAAGCCAAACGCGCCGCGCTCCAACACTGCCGAGACGATCTCCATATCCAGCGCGTGACTATGGGTCAGCACCACATGCAGCGCATCCGCCGCGGCCGCCTTGGCCTCAGCCTCGGGCAGGGGGGTCACCACCGTCTCGACCCCGGCAGGCACATGCCCCGGAAACGCATCCAGCCGCGCATCGACCCAGCGTACCGCAAAGGGCAACGGACCCAGCGCCCGCGCCAGCGCCGTCCCAACATGCCCAGCGCCATAGATCAGTACCGGGCGCGGTTTCGCCGCTTCAACGAAGACCGGACCATCCCGCCACAGCGCCAACGTGCCCTTCACTGCTCGCAGCGTCGCCAAATCACCCGCACCGAACACCGCAAGCGCCACCCGCATATGCCCACCACAGCACTGGTCCAGCGCCGGCCCCAGCGGAAAATCCACGATCATCCCCCGCGCAACCTGTCCCCTCTCCCCGCTGGGGGGAGGGTTAGGGAGGGGGGCTTCGCCCCCCAACATCCCCCGCGCCTGCACCAACGCCCGGTACTCCACCGTCCCACCACCAATGGTCCCAACCGCCCCGGCATCAGTCACCAGCATCGCCGCCCCAGCCTCGCGTGGCACCGATCCGCGCGCCTCGGCGACCATCACCACCACGGCGCGACCCTCACGCTCGACCGCCGTGATCAGATCGGCGATCCGCATCTCAGACCCCACGCACTCGTTCCACCGCCGCCAACACCCGCTCCGGCGTGGCAGGCGCATCCAGGGCTGGATAAACCCCATATCCCCCCGCCGCACAGACCGCATCCGAGATCGACTGCAACGCCGCGATCCCCAGCATCAATGGCGGTTCGCCCACCGCTTTTGATCGGCGGATGGTCAACTCGCGGTTCATGCCCCTCGCCCACAACTGCACCCGCATATCCGCTGGCCGGTCCGAGCATGCTGGGATCTTGTAGGTCGATGGCGCATGGGTCTTCATCTCGCCACGTTGGTTCCACCACAGCTCCTCGGTGGTCAGCCAACCCATGCCCTGGATGAATCCGCCCTCGACCTGCCCCAGATCGATCGCCGGGTTCAACGATTTGCCGACATCATGCAGGATATCGACCCGGGTGACCCGGTTCTCACCGGTCAGCGTATCGATCACCGCCTCGGCCACCGCCGCCCCATAGGCAAAATAGTAGAACGGCCGCCCCTTCGCCGCCACTCGGTCCCAATGGATTTTCGGCGTGGCGTAGAACCCGGTCGCCGACAGCGGCACCCGGCCCATATAGGCCCGCTTGGTAAAGTCCTCCCAGGCGATCACCTCAGCCCCGACCCGGACCCGGTTGGGCAAAAACTCGACCTCCGCCTCGGTCACATTCATCGTCTCGCAGGCAAACCGCACCAACCGCGCCTTCAGCTTCTCGCAAGCATCGCGCACCGCCATGCCGTTCATGTCCGACCCGGACGACGCGGCGGTTGCCGAGGTATTCGGCACCTTGTCGGTCCGGGTCGCGGTGATCTTGATCCGGTCGAGGTCGATGTTCAGCTCGGACGCCGCCACCTGCGCCACCTTGGTATACAGGCCCTGACCCATCTCGACCCCGCCATGGTTCAGCATGATCGAGCCGTCCTGGTAGATATGCACCAGCGCGCCCGCCTGGTTCAGGAACGTCGTGGTGAACGAGATGCCAAACTTCACCGGCGTCAGCGCGATGCCGCGCTTCAGCACCGGACTGGCGGCATTCCACTCGCGGATCGCTGCCCGCCGCGCGGAATAGTCCGAACTCTCGGCCAGTTCCTCGACGATTTGATCCGAGACGGAATCCTCGACCACCATGTGATAGGGCGTCATCACCCGCTCGCCCGGACCATCTTGCGGCTCATAGAAATTCACCCGCCGCACGTCCAGCGGATCGGCCCCCAGCGCGAAGGCGATCTCGTCGATCACCCGCTCGATCCCCATCATCCCCTGTGGCCCACCAAAGCCGCGAAACGCGGTGTCCGAGACGGTATTGGTGCGGCATCGATACGACACGATCTCGGCGGCTGGCAGGTAATAGGCATTGTCGGCATGGAACATCGCCCGGTCGCAGATCGCCGCCGACAGATCCAGCGACCACCCACAGCGGGCCATCTGATCGAAACGGATGCCCTCGATCCGGCCCGCATCGTCAAACCCGACCTCGTAGTCGATGACAAAGGCATGCCGCTTGCCGGTCAAGATCATGTCGTCGTCGCGGTCGAGCCGCACCTTGGCCGCCCGCCCGGTCAGTTTCGCCACCAGTGCCCCGGCCCCAGCCATCAGGTTGCCCTGGGTCTCCTTGCCGCCAAAACCGCCCCCCATGCGCCGCACCTCAACCGTCACGGCGTGCGAGGGGACACCCAGGATATGGGCCACGATATGCTGGCATTCCGACGGGTGCTGGTTCGACGAGATGATGTGAACGTCGTCATCCTCGCCTGGATAGGCGATGGCGATCTGGCCTTCCAGATAGAACTGGTCCTGGCCGCCAAAAGTGATCCGCCCCTCCAACCGCCGGGGTGCGGCATCGATGGCGGCGCGGGCATCGCCACGCGCCATCCGATAAGGTTCCTGCAACAGGCTCCCCGCCGCCATCGCCTCGGCAATGGTCAGGATCGGGGTCTGCTCGTCATAGTCGATCACCGCCAACTTGGCGGCAGCACGCGCCTGCTCGATGGTCTCGGCGGCGACGACGAACAGTGCTTGCCCCGCATAATGCACCTCGCCGCCAGTCGTCTCCGATACCGCAAGCATCGGCTCGTCATGCACCACCGGGCCGGTGTTGTTCTCACCGGGAATATCATCGGCGGTGATCACCGTCACCACGCCCGGCGCTGCGCGCACCGCCGCCAGATCAACCGACGTCACCCGCGCCCGCGCCTTTGCCGACAAGGCAATATAGCAATGCAACAGATCGCGCGGCTCGCCCACATCATCGGCATAGACAGCCTGGCCCGAGACCTGCTTGTCAGCCGAATCGTGGCGGCGCGGCTGATGCACGCCGTCCTGGATATCGTCACTCATCTCCATCACGCCGCCCCCGTACCAGCGCCGACCAGCCGGGTGGCGGTCGCAGGCTCGGTTTTCTCGATGAAGTATTTCATCAGAATATTCTTCGCCCCCTGCATCCGGTAGGCCGCCGAGGCGCGCATATCGGACAGCGGCGTGAAATCCCGCTCAAGTGCCGCCATCGCCGCACGCACGGTCGCCGCGTCCCATGGCTTCCCAACCAGCGCCGCTTCCGCATGGGTTGCCCGCTTCGGCACCCCGGCCATGCCGCCATATGCCAGTCGGGCAGCCCTGACGTTGCCACCCTCAACCGCCACATCGAAACAGCCCAGCACCGCGGTGATGTCCTGATCGAAGCGCTTCGACAGCTTGTAGCAACCCAGCCGCCCGCCATCCGCCGGTACGGCCAACCGCACTCCCTCAACAAACTCGCCGGGGCGGCGGTCCTGCTTGCCATACTCGATATAGTAATCTTCCAGCGCCATCTCGCGGCGCGCGGCCCCCTTCCTCAGCACCAGCGCCGCACTAGCGGCGATCAGGGCAGGGGGCGTGTCGCCGATCGGCGAGCCGTTGGCAATGTTGCCGCCAATGGTCCCGGCAGCGCGAACCTGCGTCGCCCCGATCCGCCGAATCAATTCGCCGAAATCAGGATACAGCCCGGCAATCCGTGCCCGCGCCGCCCGGTAAGTGACCCCGGCGCCGATCCACAACTGGCCGCCAGCCTCGTGCATCTCGCGCAGTTCCGCCACCCGGCCGGTATAGATCACCTCCGCCGGATCGAAGGCGTGTTTGGTCACCCACAGCCCCACATCGGTCGCCCCCGACAGGATCGTCGCGCCCGGATGTGCCTCGACCAGCGCCGCAAAGGCATCCAACGTCACCGGCGCCCAGAACCGCTTGCCGCCAGCCGCGTAGTCCAGCCCTTGATTGGCGCCCAACGCCGCCAGCCGCCCGGCAGCGGCCTTGGCATCCGCGTCATCCCACGCGGCGCGCGGCCGGTCATAGGCCTCCGCCGTCGCCTTGATGATCGGCCCGTAGCCAGTGCACCGGCACAGGTTCCCGGCCAACAGATCGTTGGTCCGCGCCAGATCGGGTTTGCCCTCGCTATGGTACGCCGTCCACATGCTCATCACGAAGCCCGGCGTGCAGAAACCGCATTGTGATCCGTGGCATTCCGACAACGCCGCTTGCACCGGATGCAGCGCCCCCTCGGGCGAGGCCAACCGCTCAACAGTGACCACCTCGGTACCATGCAGCATCGGCAGCAACTGGATGCAGGCGTTCACCGGCTTCGTCACCATCTGACCGTCGGCATCAAGCGCGCGGATCGCCACCGTGCAAGCCCCGCAATCGCCCTCGGCGCAACCCTCCTTGGTGCCGGTCAGACAGCGCTGATACCGCAGCCAGTTCAGCAACGTCGTGTTGGGCGGCAGATTGGAGATCTCCACAGTCTCGCCATTCAGGATAAAGCGGATTGGCCGGCCCATGGCGCCCTCAGCTCCCACGATAGGTCGAAAAGCTGAATGGCGAGATTAGCAGTGGCACATGGTAGTGCTGACCGGGTTCCGCGATCCCAAACCGGATCGGCACCGTGTCGAGAAATTTTAGCTCCGGCAGGTCCAGCCCCGATGCATCGAAATAGGCCCCGACATGAAAGGTCAGCTCGTATATACCGGCCGCGAACGCACCACCCTCCAGGATCGGCCCATCGCACCGACCGTCATGATTGGTCACCACTTCGGCCAGCGGCACCCACGCGTCACCCTCAAGCCGGTGCAATTCAATCCGCACACCCTGCGCCGGGCGCCCGGTAGCGGTGTCAAGAACATGGGTGGTCAAGCGGCCCATCGGCTTCTCCCAGCATTGGATGTCACAAAGATTGTAGCGAAAAGCCGATGAAGTGTTTTCAAATATAAATTGAAACAGACCGGAAATCTTCAGCAAGGGCACGGCTCCATTGCCAAAACCAGGTCGAGTCGGGAGCACTCCCAAAACACCCCCAAAACACCCCTAAAACACTCCAGAAGGAATCCCAACCCAAACCCAGTTTCACGGACCCCACCATGCACGAAAAACGGCCCCGCCGAGCGGCGAGGCCATTCTGATTTCAACCGACCAGCATCACTTCGGCAGGTCGCCCAGCACGCCCTCGACGAACCAGTTCATGCCCGCCAGCATACCGTCATCGGCCGTTGCGCCCGCGGCGATCATCTCGACCCCGTCGCGGTCCTTGATCGGCCCGGTGAAGGCATGAACCGCACCCGAGGCGATATCAGCCGCCGCCTTCTCGGCCGCCGCCTTCACATCGTCCGGCATGTTGGTGTAGGGCGCCATCTGCACCTCGCCAGCAGCGATGCCACCCCAGGTGTCGGTGCTCACCCACGTGCCATCCAGCGCCGCGCGGACCCGCTCGATGTAGTACGGCGCCCAGTCGTCGATGATCGCGCTCAACTGCTTGGTCGGCGCAAATTTGATCATGTTGGACGCTTGACCGAAGGCGAAAACGCCTGCGTTCTCAGCGGCCTGAAGGGCAGCCGGGCTGTCGGTGTGCTGCATGATCACGTCGGCACCATTGCTCATCAGCGCCTTGGCGGCGTCGGCTTCCTTGCCGGGATCGTACCACGAGTTCACCCAGATCACCTGGGTGGTAATCTCCGGATCGATCGCCCGCGCGGCCAGGGTTGCGGCATTGATGCCACGCACCACTTCCGGGATCGGCACCGAGGCGATATAGCCGATTTTCTTGGTCTTGGTCATCATTCCGGCGATGGTGCCGATGACGTGGCGGCCCTCGTAGAACCGGGCCGAATAGGTCGAGACATTGTCGGCGCGCTTATAGCCGGTTGCATGTTCGAACTTCACGTTCGGAAACATCTTGGCGACCTTAAGTGTCGGGTCCATATAGCCAAATGACGTTGTGAAGATCAATCCATGGCCGCTGGCGGCAAGCTGACGAACCACCCGCTCGGCGTCCGGCCCTTCCGGCACGCTCTCGACAAAGGTGGTTTCGACCCGGTCGCCGAACTCCTTCTCAATCGCCAGACGACCCTGGTCATGCTGATAGCTCCAGCCAAAATCGCCGACCGGGCCGACATAGACAAAGCCAACCTTCAGGTCGGCGGCATAAGCACCGGTGGCGATCATCAAGCCGGCCAGTGCGAGGGTAAATTTACGGATCATTCTGGTTTCTCCCTGTTCAGTGCGTTTCTTAGGTTGCGGGCCATCTTACCGCTCGGCCCGGAATGGCTTGCCTATGCACGCAGGCGCATTGGCTTTCGTCAAGTTGACATCGCGCGAGATTATCACCAGCGCCAGAATTGTCGCCACATAAGGCGCCATGGCAAGGAATTGCGAGGCAATCGGCAGGCCCCAATCCTGTCCATAAAACTGCAACTGCGTCACCGCCGCGAACAGATAGGCCCCGGCCACCAACCGCAAGGGCCGCCAGGTCGCGAACACCACCAGCGCCAATGCAATCCAGCCGCGCCCGGCGGTCATGTTCTCGGCCCACATCGGAGTGTAGGCCAGCGACAGATAGGCCCCGCCCAATCCGGCACAAGCGCCACCGAACAGCGTCGCCATATAGCGGATGGCGATCACGTTGTAACCGAGCGCATGACCCGAATCATGGTTGTCGCCAACCGCCCGCAGCGCCAACCCGCCCCGGGTGTTATACAGGAACCACGCCACCCCCGCGGCCAGCGCCAGCGCCATGTAGACCATCGGGTCATGGCCAAGCAGGATGCGCCCCACTGCCGTCGATTCTGTCAGGAACGGGATCGACAACTTCGCCAATGGCTCCAGCGCGATCCCGACAAAGCTTTGCCCGATCAGGCCAGAAGCGCCGATGCCGAAAATCGTCAGGGCCAGCCCGGTCGCCGCCTGATTAGCCAGCAGACTCAACGCGATGACCGAAAATATCAACGCCATCCCAGCTCCGGCCCCAGCCCCCGCGAGGATCGCCAGCGGCGTCGAGCCAGTGGAGTTCGCGACCGCAAAAGCTACAACCGCACCCATCAGCATCATGCCTTCGACGCCGAGGTTCAGCACTCCCGAGCGTTCAGCGACCAGTTCGCCAATCGCCGCCAGCAGCAGCGGGGTTGCCGCGATGATCATTGAGTAGATGAAGTTTTCCATGGTCCGCCCTCACCCAACCCTTGGCCGCGCCAGCCTGATCCGGAACCGAATCAGCGTGTCGCAACCCAACAGGAAGAACAGCAGCATGCCCTGGAAAATCCCAGTCACCGCCTTCGGCAATTTCAGCATGATCTGGGCATTCTCGCCGCCGATATAGCTGACCGCCAGGATCACCGCACCGAACAATGCGCCAATCGGGTTCAGCCGCCCGAGGAAGGCAACGATGATCGCCACGAACCCGTACTCGGCGTTTATCTGCGGCTGCAACTGCTGCACCGTGGCGGAGATTTCGACCGCCCCGGCAAGGCCCGCCAACCCACCAGACAGCAACATCACAAACCAGATTGTCCGGTCACGCGAGAACCCGGCGAACGCCCCGGCACGCGGCGCGGCGCCGATCACCCGCACCTCGAAGCCCTTCATCGTGCGGCCCATCATCACCCAAAGCGCCACTGCGGCGATTACCGCCAGCGCCACACCCAGATGAAGCCGCGTGCCATCCACCAGCACCGGCATGATGAAGCCGGGCTGAAATTCCTTCGATTCCGGGAACCCAAAGCCGAGCGGATCCTTGAATGGCCCGCGCACCAGCCAATCCAGCAATAGTGCCGCCACATAAGTCAGCATCAGGCTGACCAGAATCTCGTTGGCGTTGAAGCGGACCCGCAGCAGGGCAGGGATCGCGGCCCAAAGCATGCCACCCAGCACCCCGGCGATAAGGTATGGCACCAGCCAGATGCCGCTCGCCCCCTCCGGCGCTGACAAGGCGACCCAGCCACTGATGATGGCGCCCATGGTATACTGCCCAGCAGCACCGATGTTCCATACATTGGCGCGGAAACACACTGCCAGACCGCTGCCGATTAGCGCCAGCGGGATGGCCTTCACGATCACCTCGGACGGCGTATAGAGCCACATCTCCCGCTCGCCCGTGGGCAGCGTCAGCCACATCCAGAATTCCTCGAAGGGCTGGAAGAAGTATATCCGCAGCGCCTCCAGCGGCGGCCGGCCCATCAGCGCGATCAGGATGCCACCCGCGATCAGCGTCAACACGATGGCGATGACCGGCGACAGCAGCGCCAGGGCGCGCGATGGCTGTGGGCGGGGCTCGAGCACGATCATCAGGCAATCTCCTCGACAGGGATTTCACTCGCCTCGGGATGCGCGCCGCCCATCAGTAGGCCCACTTTCTCAGCGGTCATTTCGGCGGCTGGATGTTCCTTCGACAGTTGCCCGTGATGGATCACCGCGATCTTGTCACAAATCGAAAAAATTTCCTCCAGATCCTGGCTGATGACCAGCACCGCAGTGCCTCGCCCGGCCAAATCGACCAACGCCCGGCGGATCACCGAGGCCGCACCAGCATCGACGCCCCAGGTCGGTTGGCTGACCACCAGCACGCCCGGTTCGCGCAAGATCTCGCGCCCGACGACAAATTTCTGCAGGTTTCCACCCGATAGCGACCCAGCGATCGGATTGTCCGACCCGGACCGCACATCGAAGGCTTCCCGCACTCGCTTCGCCCAATCGGCGGCCTTGCCAAAATCGATCCAGCTTCGATTTGCGATACCCTCGGCGGTGTGGTGTGACAGGATGATGTTTTCCGACAGCGTCAGCTCGCCGACCGCCGCATGCCCGTTGCGCTCCTCCGGCACGAAAGCCGCACCGGCGATCCGCCGCTGGGTCGGGTTGGCCCGGCCCATTGGAACGTCGTCGATATGAATAGTCTCCGCCCGGGTGGCCAGCATCTCACCGGTCAGTGCCTCCATCAGTTCTGATTGCCCCTCACCCGCGACCCCGGCAATACCGACCACCTCGCCGCCGCAAACCTCCAGCGACAAGTCTTTCAGGGTCACGCCAAACTCGGAGGCCGCGGGCAGGTTCAGGTGGCTGACCCGCAAGCGCACCGGACCCGGCGTGGTAGATGCGGCCTTCTCGACCCAGGCAATCTCGTTGCCAACCATCATCTCGGCCATTGATCGCGCGGTCTCGGCCTTGGGGTCGCAATGGGCTACCACATGGCCGTGACGCAGGATGGTCGCGGCATCGCAAAGCGCCTTCACCTCTTCCAATTTGTGCGAGATGTAGAGGATCGAACAACCCTCGGCGGCCAGTTTTTCCAGCGTTTCGAACAGAACCTCGGTTTCCTGCGGCGTTAGCACCGAAGTCGGCTCGTCCATGATTAGCAGCTTCGGGTTTTGCAACAGGCAACGGATGATCTCGACCCGCTGCTTCTCGCCGACAGACAAGGTGTGCACGGCGCGGCGCGGGTCGATTGCTAGCCCATAGGACTCGGATACCTGTTCAATGCGCTGCGACAGCGCCCGCATCGGCTCCGGCGCCAGGGCCAGCGCGATGTTCTCAACCACCGTCAGCGCGTCGAAGACCGAGAAATGCTGGAACACCATGCCGATGCCCATATCCCGCGCCTCCGCCGGTTTATGGACCACGGTCTCGGTGCCGTTCCAGAAGAACTTGCCGCTGGTCGGCTGCATGACGCCGTACATCATTTTGACGAGGGTGGACTTGCCCGCACCGTTCTCACCCAGCAGCGCGTGCTTCTCACCCGGCTGGATCACCAGCCCAACATCCTGGTTGGCGGCGAATTCACCGAATTTCTTGACGATGCCGCGCGCTTCGAAAAGCGGTGTCTCCGGTCTCGTTTCCGAGGTCGTTTGCCCAGCCATTCCCGGTTGTCCTCCCCGACATTCCAGTGCAGCCGAGCGTGGTCATGTGCCCCGACATTGTCAAACTTAATGACGGGAATATTCCCCCTGATTTTTTTGAAACTATCTCGCCGTGGAAGCCGGATCGGCGGCAATGAGGCCCTCAGGAGCGTCGTTCGACCACGAACCGCGCCGCCCCGACCAGCCGGGCCGCGCGCGCGCCATAGGGGGCGAGCTGCGCCGCTGCCTCGGCCACCAAATCGGCGGCGCGGGCATGGGCGCCGTTGTGGCCCAGGATATCGACAAAAGTCGCCTTGCCAGCGCCGGCATCCTTGCCGACCCGCTTGCCGACCTCAGCCTCGGTGCCGGTCACATCCAGCAGGTCGTCGGCAATTTGAAACGCCTCGCCCAAAGCCTGGGCGTAGGCGCGGACCCGGCCGATGTCCCGCGCGGAGGCTTGCGCGAGGATAGCCCCGGCTTCGGCTGCGAACTCGATCAGCGCCCCGGTTTTCATCGCCTGCAAGCGTTTCACCTGCATTGCCGTCAGCGGCGTCTCGGCGGTCTCCGCCGCCAGGTCGATCGCCTGCCCGCCGACCATGCCTGCATGACCTGAGGCCTGGGCCAGCCGAAGCACCAACTGCGCCCGCACGTTACCGTTCGGATGAGTCGCTGGATCGGCCAGGATCTCAAAGGCAAGCGCCTGCAACGCATCGCCCGCCAGAACCGCCGTCGCCTCGTCCCAGACCTTGTGCACCGTCGGCTTGCCGCGTCTCAGATCGTCGTCGTCCATGCAGGGCATGTCGTCATGGACCAGGCTATAGGCATGCAAGCATTCGACCGCCGCCGCCGCCCGTTCCGCGCCGCTGCCACCGGCGCCGAACATCGCCGCCACCTCCAGCACCAGAAAGCCGCGCAGACGCTTGCCGCCACCCAGTACCGCGTAGCGCATCGCCGCTGCCAAGTTGGCCTCGCCGGGTTGGCCGCGCTCCGGTGGCAGACACGCCTCCAGCGCCTGTTCGGTTTTCCGAACGGCCGCAGACAATGCCTCGACGAAATCAGTTTCACACGTGTCCATCGCCGTCTCGTGAACCGAAGCAATCACCGGTCGATCAATTTCCAAAGATATTTGGCAGCGCGTCGGCCCCGCCTGCGTCGCCCGCCACCTCAGACCGTCGCTTCTGCAGATAGACCGAGCGCAGCGAAATATATGGATCGTCGCTCTCGTACAGCAATCCGTCGATCACGGCGGCATTGCTGTTGCGGTCATGGAGTGTCTCGGTCGCGCGCAGCGCCAAGCCGGTTTCGGGGGATACGCTGGGCGCAACGGCGCCAAGATAAGTCGTTGGTGTAAGTGCTACATCAACAAGGCCGCCAAAGAAATCGCGAGTCGTGGTCGGGCCGAGCAACGGTAACACAAGATAGCCGCCCTCGCCGACCCCACGCCGAGCCAGAGTGATGCCAAAGTCGGTGTCCTGCTTGGGCAAGCCGAAATCGGTCGCCGGATCAAGAAGGCCGGCGGCGCCAAGCACGGTGTTGATGGTGAACCGCCCCAGCGTTTCCAGTGCCATCTCGGATTCACCCTGTAGAAGATAGTTGGCGAAATCCGCAGGAAGGTCGAGATGGCTAAATCCATTGCCCAAAAGGAGCTTGATGGTTGTCGGGGTCGCGTAATCGTAGCCCTGTGCTGCCGGTCGAATGACGTTCCGGTCGAGCACCAGATTGACCTCGAGCATTTTTTCATTGAACCCTCTATAGGGATCGGACGCTGACATATCTGCATTCGGATCAGTCGTGGCACATGCGGCGACGGCCAAAGCCAACGCCAATACCGCGCCACGGCGGATTGAGTAGATCAACGTCATTCAATATCCCCCTAAACGGTCGAGCACTCACAGTCTTGGGCAAGACCGACATTCATACGCACCGTTCCGGCCATTCGCGACAAGCACCTAGGTACGGTAACCCGGTGGCACCCTCGTCTCAAGCAGGTTCGCGGCAAAACTACCACGGTTGTGTTAAGATGGAGGGCGAAGAGCAACAGTTTAAGGCGGACCCCCCACTACAAAGGGCCTCGCGAGCCGAGGGCGCATGGCTCTCCGTCACCATGGCGTGGCATCTTTCGGCAAATGACTGATGGCGCTGGTTGTACCAATGACACTGGGTATCGCCCCGCGGTTGAGAATGGGCGCCGATTCGATATGGATGTTGCCGCCTGGCTGACCCGCCAGCAGCACGTCCTATTTTGGATCAGGCTTTCATGGCGCTCGGATCCCTCGGTCATCGCCTCCCTGATCGCCCTGGCACACCAACCTCGCCGCTCGCTCGCCCGAGCGTATTGCCCCCTCAATCGTGGCTGGCAGCCCGGTATCAGTTGCGTCTCCGGCAAGAAACAGATTGACCATCTCGCAGCGCGGCCGCAGTCGCTTTGCCACACCGGCTGGCGATTGGTCGAAGGTGGCGCGCCGCTCCTTGTTTATCCGAGCCGCGAGATAAGGTGCCCCGGCCGCGAGGCCAAGGGTGCGCTTGGTCTCTTCCCAGATATCTGCGAACAACGCTTCACTCGTCTGGTTATCAATACCCAGGGCGTCGGCCGCTGAGACGGTTACACTGACCACATCGCCGCGCCAGAAGATCCATTGCGCGGTCGAGGCTAGCACCCCGACGATTTTCGGCTGGGCATCCGGCGGCGCTTCGGCTAGCCGGAAAAAAACGTTGATGATGGCGCAGTCGTCATCGGGCGGGTCGATCTCCGGCAAGGCATCTTGCAGCACCGCGCGCAGCCGCGAGGGTGGCATGGAAAGCACGACCTGATCATGCGATCCCAACGTTTCAACGCCATCGGTGAATCGTAACGCGACGGCACGCTCACCTTGCCTCTCCACCGTGCGCAGCTGGCGGTCGAGCCGGAACTCGACGCCGCGTGCGCCGAGCCAATCCACCGCAGGTTCCACCAGAGCATGGCCGAGCCCGCCGGGTGCCAGCATCGGCCGACTGTACCGTTCTC
>DATLAW010000316.1:0-10342 GCA_035527255.1 Thermohalobaculum sp.
CTCAAGGCATTGATGCGCAAGGCTGCCGCCCGAACAAAGGAGGCGCTCTGGAACAAGGTCGGTGAGATCCTCGGCGCCTTCACCCCGGACGAATGCAAAAACTACTTCACCGCCGCAGGATATGAGCCGGAATAGATGGATGACGCTCTAGCCCGATAGGCCGAGTTCACCGCGAACACCAGATCAATAAGCGAGTCGGCCTCGATCTCGGCAACTGCGGGCGAAGACGTGCTTAGACTGGCGATAAACTCATAGGCCGCCGCAGCACGAAGCGGAGAAGCGAAGTCATCGGTCGCAACCGGAGTCGTATTCAGCATGCCCGTGGGTTTGTTTGTGCCATTACCACTGATCACCGCTGCGCCTTCAGCTAGGGCGAAGTCCTGGGCGACTTCCTCGGCCAGCCATGCGCCGACATTGAAAAACACATCGTCCAACGCCCATTCCGTTACGTGAAGATATGCGTAGATTTCGCCGAAGGTCGGCACGATCTCGCGCAGGCTCGGCGTTGTCGTCTCGGTACGTGAGTCTGACTCACCAACCCACCCGCTGGAAGTGCCGCGAATGTTGAGCAAGTGCTTGTAATCTGAACTTGCCGTCTTGACGACTCGAACCAAACGACGCACCGGCGATAGCTTCAATTCCAACCGCTCGATATCTAGGGCGATTTCCTCGGGAACGGCAAAGCCGCCGTCCGAGCCGGTGCCGATATTCAGGTTTTTGCGCTCGTGACTTTCGAAGTCGGCCAAGCTGTTTTTTGCGCCACTGTCGTGCGGCGAACGAAGCCAGGCCGTAAACCTTGCCTTGTGTTCGCGCTGTTCAGGACTGCCCGCCAATTTGCCCGGATTCGAGGCATGGGCCTCCATGTTCTCAACGCGGTCAGTCAGGGTTGCGACGCTTTCGCCGATCTCGCCGAACAGCTCATAATTCTTTCTTGCAAATGCGTCCTGCGCCTTGGCCTGCGCCTGAACCGCGTCCAATATTTTTGTGTAGTCGGTCATTTTTGATATCTCCATCAGAGGGCCGTGCCGTCATCACGACGGGAGTGTTGGTATTCGTCACAGTATAGCCTAAATGCACTTCAAATAAAGCTTCGTTTCGTGGACGTAATTATTTGTGCCGCAACTTTTTTGCCAACCTATGCCGCATGGCATCAAACTCAGCCCTGGTCGGCGAATACATCAACGCCGCTCTCAGGCATGCGGCATTTACTGAGCGGACTAGACCGGCGTCGATTAATTTTGCGGCGTATTCGAGCGCCGGGCCGTCGTCAATGGCAGGTCGGCCAGCCCGGCGCCCGCGCAATACGCCTTCAGCGTGCCTAAAGCGCGGGTCGCCGGTCAGCTTGGCCAGGTGGTCGAGAAGATCGCCAGCCGATGCCAGGAGCGCGGACGGGTCGGGCGACGGGTCAGGTATTGCCGCCCCATCACGCATCGGTTTTGCTGTCCAATTCAGTTGCGAGTTCCCGCAAATAACGGCCCGCGCCCGCCAAGTATATCGCGGCATTGGGACCATTCTCAGAATTTTGGACGCAATACCGCCACCCGTTACCTTCCCCCCACTTGAGGGAAGGCCAGACTTACAGCCCCGTTTATCGCGCCGCCCGTATCGTGGGCCAGTCGCCTTCCCCCCGGGCTTCACACCCGACCCGCTTTCGCGGTCCCCAATCTCAGTCTCCCGAGCCGGTGGGTTATAGTAGGCGCGTTTATCCTGCCGTATCTGAGTCGTGGCAGTAGGTGTGGGTGATGCACCCGGAGCATTTCCAGTCTTGGCACGGGAGACTGGCAAACCGTGGGAGGGACTTTGTGGTTTATCTTGCATTAGTTGTGGACCTTTGTTAACGTACTTTCGCGAGCTAAGCCCCTCCAGGAACCTTTCTCTCGCTTGTCCAGTAACCGTTGCTGGCAAACGCCTCCCTGCCGGGGGGCGTTTGCTATTATGGGTGCGCGCCTCCATCGTTGAGCCAGCGCAGCCATACGTCGCGCGGCGTATCCTCTAGGTTCCTCATCTCCATCGTCTCGGCCCGCTCGATCAGATCGATCTCCGGCACGGCCAACTCATCTCTATTACTCATCACGCTGCCCTCCCGATGAAGTGCATCAGGGTTTCGCGTTCGGCCCGTTCGACTTGCTTTAGATACGCAAGCTCATCGGCGAGCAGGTGACGCTCGATAGCCTCACGCACCATCGCCCTCAGGGTGTCGGGCGGTATCGCGTCCAGTTCGGCGGCAAACTCATGCGGCCATCGCTGATCAGCCATTGTGTTGCGCTTGGCGGGTCGTGTCGGCAGGTTCAGCGCCTTCACCTGATCCAGATTCAGCCCCAGCGAATTGAAGATCACCGGCACATCAAATTCGGCGCCGAACCGCTCTACCTTTCCGCGCAGCGATGCTTCTGCATCCCGGCCAGAACGATCGAAGTCGTAAAGGCTATAGACAACCAGCGTCTTGCCGGAGTCGCGCAGAGCGTCCACTGCTTCAAAGGCAAAAGTCTCGCTGGTGTATCCACCGGTTGGCATCAACGGCACGTCGAATTCCGAAGTCACCGGCCACAGGACGCCAGCCAGCGCTGATTTCTCCAACCAGATTTCAACCTCAAAATCGCTGTCGGCCCAAAGGCTCTTGCGATACAGGGCAGCGGTGCTTCGAAGTGCATCCTCCCGGCCATCAAAGGTGCGCGGGCGGCGCATGTACCGGCTGGCATCGGCGATGGAACTGTAGGGCATTCGGCCAGCACGCCGCAGCTTCAACACCTGAGTTTGCACTTTGTTGTATCCGGCTTCGGTCTTGTCGATACCGGGAACGCTCGCGACCTCTGCCTGATAGTAAAGCCCGCGCACCGTGATTGGCCCATGCTCATCGGCATAGGCGATCAGGAACTCCGCCCGCTCTTCCATTTCGTCAAATGTGGCTCGGCGGCGCTTTATAGGGCTGGCCTGATAAAAATTCATGACACACCGCCGATGCGGCCAGGCGCTTCGGAGGCGTTTTCAGGGTTCGCCAGACCGGAAGAAAACCCTTTGCGCCCAAAGGGCGGGTTATGACCGGTTCGCCAGCCGATCCCAATGGCACTGCTGGTTTGGTGCAGTCCCGTTGGGCGTACCACCTTCCTCCCAGTTTGGCGGATCAATGCGCTGTGTCCGGCGCGGTGGATTTACTTGTCGCTGAATCTCGCCAGAATGCTCCCGGATACCGGCAGGGAGCGAGACCAGATGACCACCGCGCAACCCCATTCCACCACCACCGATCCGCTGTTCCAGCCGCTGACCATTCGCGGCTTGACCCTGAAGAACCGGATCATGAGCACCGCCCATGCCTGTGCCACCGACGCAAACGGCATGCCGGAGCTGCGGTTCCAGCGCTATCACGAGGAGAAGGCCAAGGGTGGGTTGGCGCTGACGATGTTTGGCGGCTCGTCCAATGTCGCGCCGGACAGCCCCAGCGTGTTCAACCAGCTCGATGTCGGCACCGATGCGGTGATCCCGCATCTGCGTGAATTCTCGGCCCACATCCACCGCCATGACTGCGCCATCATGTGCCAGATCACCCATCTGGGCCGGCGCGGCGAGGATACCGCCGGCTGGTGGCTGCCGACCATCGCCCCGACCCGGTCGCGCGAGACGCTGCATCGGTCATTCGCGCGTGAGATGGACCGCCACGACATTGCCCGCGTCGCGCGGGCGTTTGGCGAGGCGGCGAAGCGCTGCGAGGAGGGCGGGTTGGATGGTGTCGAGACCCTGGCCGGGGCGCATCTGATCGGCCAGTTCCTGGGGCCGGATACGAACCGCCGCACCGATGAATTCGGCGGCTCGCTGGAGAACCGCGCCCGCTTTGCGCTGATGGTCTACGAGGAAATGCGCAAGGCGGTCAGCGACCGGTTCCTGCTCGGTATCCGCCTGAGCATCGATGATGACAATCCGGAGGGGTTAAGCGCGGCCGATGCGGTGGCATTCGCCCGGCTGATGGAGCGCGAGGGGGCGGTTGATTTCTTCAACGCGGTGTTCGGGCGGATGGATACAGAACTGGGCCTCGCCGAGCAGAACATGCCCGGCATGTCGATGCCGTTGGCGCCCTGGCTGAGGCCGGTAGCGCGGTTCCGCGAGCAGGTTTCGCTGCCGGTGTTCCATGCCGCCCGGATCACCGATGCGGCCACCGCGCGCCATGCGATCCGCGACGGGTTGCTGGATTTGGTAGCGATGACCCGGGGCCATATCGCCGACCCGCAGATCGTCAACAAGATCGCCGCCGGGCACGAGGACCGGATCAGGCCCTGCGTTGGCGCAACGCATTGCATGCACCACAAACCCTATTGCATCCACAATCCGGCCGCCGGGCGCGAGCGCGAATTGCCCCAGGTGATCGAGCGGAGCGCCACGACCGGGCGCAAGGTTGTTGTGGTTGGCGGAGGGCCAGCCGGGATGGAAGCGGCGCGGGTTGCCGCCGAGCGTGGCCATGACGTGGTGCTGTTCGAGGCGGCGGCGCGATTGGGCGGGCAGGTGCTGATCGCGGCGGCGACCTGGTGGCGCGGCGACCTGATGGGCATCGTCAACTGGCGCGAGACCGAACTGGCGCGGCTGGGCGTGGTGGTGCGTACCTCAACCTATGCCGAGGCGGCGGATGTGCTGGCCTGCGAGCCTGATGTGGTGATCATCGCCACCGGCGGCATCCCGGATATCGGCTGGCTACCGGGGGCCGAGCATTGCACCAGCGGTTGGGATTTGGTGACTGGCGTCGGGCAGAACGCAAAGCAGGCGAGCCGCGAGGTGCTGGTCTGGGATGGCACCGGGCGGCAGGCGGCGGCGACCTATGCCGATCAGCTGTCGAAGGCCGGCGCGACAGTGACCCTGATCAGCCGCGACGACCGGGTGGCCGCCGAAGTGCCCTATGCCGAGCGGGCGATCTTGCGCAAGCATCTGGCCGCTCAAAAGGTCACGACGGTGTTCGAGGAGCGGCTGGTCCGCGTCGCCCGCGACGGCAACCGCCTGGTGGCGACCGTGGTCAACGAGATGACCGGGTTGGAGCGCGACTACTCGGCCGACCAGATCATCGCGGAGCATGGAACTGAGCCGGTCGATGCGGTGTTCCAGGCCATGAAGGCGCTGTCGCTGAACGATGGCGTCACTGATATCGCCGCTTTAATCGGCGGCCGGGCGCAGCCGCGCAGCGAGGCTGTTGGCTTCGACCTCCACCGGATCGGCGATGCGGTCAGTTGCCGGTCGATCCACGCGGCAATGCTGGATGCCTACCGGCTGTGTTGCCGGCTGTGAGGCACGCGCCGCTAGCGCTGCCAGAAGATCGGCATGAACAGCACCAGCACGCTGAGGAACTCGAGCCGCCCCAGCACCATACCCAGCGACAGCAGCCATTTGGCCGTGTCGGGCAAGCTGGCGTAGTTGCCTGACGGCCCGACCACCGGGCCAAGCCCCGGCCCGACATTGCCGAGTGTGGCGACCGCGGCCGAGATGGCGGTGATGGTGTCGAGACCCAGCAACGACAGCAGGATCGACCAGATCGACAGGGCGCAGACGAAGACAAAGAAGTACCCCATGATCGACGAGACCACCTCGGGCTCAACCGGTCGGCCCTGATAGCGCAGTGGAAACACCCCATGCGGCGAGTGGATTCGGCGGATCTGCACCACCAGCGCCGCATAGAGAATCTGGTAGCGGAAAACCTTGGCCGAGCATGAGGTCGATCCGGTGCAGCCGCCGATCAGCGGGATCACGAAGAACAACGCCACCGGAACGGCGCCCCAAGTGTCGTAGGGGTCCGACGAAAAACCGGTGCCGGTCATAACCGAGGTGACGTTGAACAACGCTTCGCGGATTGCGTCGGGTAGCGGATGATGATCGTTCGCCACTAGAAATGCGACCATGGTCGCGCTGACCACGAAGATAATGGCCAAAAAGGCCTGGATCTGGGTGTCGCCGCGAATCCCTCGGGTGTTGCCGCGGGCAAGTTGGATGAAGCGGATGAACGGCAAGGCACCCAGCCACATGAAGACGATGCCGACATAATGGGAGGAGGTGCTGAAATATTCGAACCCGGTGTCGTAGTTTCCATAGCCCCCGGTCGACACCGTGGTCATGGCATGGGTCAGCGCATCGAAGCCGTTCATTCCGGTGGCCGAGTAGGCCAGTGCGCAGGCGATGCTGAGAACGAGATAGACATAGAAAAGCGAGGCGGCGATCTCGGTCGCCCGAGGCATCACGTCGCTGGAGAGGTCGAATGCTTCCGAGCGGAAGAACTGCATGCCGCCGATCCGCATCATCGGCAGGAAGACGATGGCAACGATGACGATTCCGACACCGCCAAACCATTGCAGCAACGCACGCCACAGCAACATGCCACGTGGGGCCTCTTCGAGGCCGGTGAAGACAGTTGCGCCGGTGGTCGTCAGCCCCGACATCGCCTCGAAATAGGCGTCGGTGTAGCTCACCGCCGGAGCGCCGAAGGCGAAAGGCAGGGCGCCGAATATCGGCAGCACCACCCAGACCAGCACGGTCAGCAGGAATGCCTGCGGGCGGGTCAGTCCGCCGCTCTCGCGCTGGCGGGTGATCAGCATGAGCGCCAGCCCCGCTGCCATCGTCAGGAACGCGGCGAGCACGAAGCCATCGGCATTGCCGTTGTCATCCAGGTAATCGAGCAACATCGGCGCCACCATCGAGGCGCCGAGGACGATGGTGAGGCGCCCGATGACATGGCCTACAGGTCGAAAATCATACATGGGAACGGAGACTTGGCCGGGGCCGTGGGGAAGTCAAGTGAACTGGCCCCCCTTTCGACCGGACACTCAGAGATAAGCATATGCTCAGGGATATTCCCAAGCCTCCATGGTTATGCCCGAGTGTCCGGTCGAAAGGGGGGCTAGTTCAATACGGTTCTTAGAACGCGCTTCAGTTGGCCTGATCGCCCTATGGTTTTTGCCTCGATCTCAAAGATCTGAGCGCAACAGATTTCTGTAGGCATCGATCGCATTTCGAGCACCGGCGAAAACGTCGGCAACGCTGGTTGACGGTTTGTACAGCTTGGAGCCAAGACCAAAGCCCTGGACACCAGCTTTGCGGTATTTTGCGAAATTCGAGGGATCTACGCCACCGACAGCGCATATCTGGGTCTGGTCTGGCAGGGTGGCCCGGATGGCGCCGATGCCTTCCGGACCCAGATGTGAAGCGGGAAAGAATTTGAGCCCCGTGGCCCCCGAAGCAAGCGCCAGATGCGCCTCAGTTGGGGTGAACACACCTGGAAAGCTGACCATTCCGGCGGAGATCGAGGCCTGAATGACCGCCGGGTTTACGTTCGGTGACACAATCAGATTTCCGCCGGCCGAATGGACCTTCAAGACGTCGTCAACCGAAAGCACGGTGCCGGCGCCGATCAGGCAGTTGCCGGGAGCGATGGCTTCGGCTGTGCGCACAGCGGCTTCGATGGAGCGGAACGGATCGGGCGAATTCAACGGGATTTCGATGGCGCGAAAGCCAGTCTCGAGAAGACCGGCGACGATGTCCGGCACCTCGGCCAGCGTTATCCCGCGCAGGATCGCAACAAGTTTCGGCTCAAGGTTGATCCAGGATATCGTGCCCGTCATGTGTCATGCTTTCGGTTCAGTTGTTCCGGCCACAGCAGCCTTGCCGCGTGCAAAAGGCCTGCGCGAGCCATCTCGTCGGCGCTCAAAAGCCGGGGCTCAATGCCAGCGATATCAAACGCGCGGGCATAGATCTGAGCGAGCACGCCGCCTGAGATCAGCGTCACCTGATCACCAGTTGATTGCCCCATCCCGGCAATTTCCAGTCCGATCAGAAGGCCGGACAATCGGGCCGCCATGTTGGCGGCGTTTTTGGCCCCCATCACCAGAGGCGTCGCCCGGACCGAGAACAATAATTGCAGGATTTTTTCCGGACTATGTATGGCTTCCTTGAGCGCATCCGCGAATGCCGGGTTGTCCGAAAGATTCCCCAGCGGCGCGCAAATAAAATGCGCCAATGTTGATTTGTGGGCCAGAAGATCGAAGATCTCGCCGGTCATTGAAGTGGCAAAACCGGTGACAATGGATGCCTCGATCCGCACCCATTTTGAGTGGGTTCCGGGCAGGCAAACCATGCCCGACACACCCTTCTCAAGAGCGGCCCCCAACAGCAAGGTTTCCTCACCCCGCATGACATCAGGCATGCCTGCGTCGCGCTGGGCCAGACCGGGCAATATACGCACGTCGCGCCGCGCCAGCGGCACTTGTATGGCGTAGGTCGGAATGGTCTCCAGCCTGGTCGGCAGATCGACATAGGGCGCCTCGACCCAGCCCTGCGCCGCTCCGGCCATACCGCAAATGACGACGGGAACTTTTGCGTGGATTTTCAGGGCGGTCAGGGATTCTTCGAGCACCGCCTCGAAATCCACGGGCTTCAGCGTCGACATTCCGCGCTCGCCGTGACGCTCCGAGATCACGCCGCCATCTGCATCCATGGCCCACAGGCGAAAGCTGGTTGTACCCCAATCGACGGCGACAAAAGCAATCTCACCCACGAGTTATCTCCGCCCGATCGGTTCCGGCGCCAAAGGCGCTGGCATGCACAGTGTTATCCGAGTTGCTCGTTTGATCCGCATCACTGGCTGCTGACGCTGTATTTCCGGATGAAATCCAGATCCGGCTCGACCCCCAAACCAGGACCCTCCGGGATCGTGACATATCCTCCGGTCCGTGCCACCTGGCCCTGGATATCCAGCGGCTCGGTCAGCAACTGATCGCGGAACTTGTTGTCGGTTGTATCGAACTCCAGCATCGGCTCACGCGGGTGCAGCCCACCTGGCATGGGTGGCATCGCCGCCAGAAGCTGCAAATTCGTCGCCACGGCGATGGCGGAACCCCAGACATGGTTGATGACCGGCGTGAAATGCGCGTGACACAGCGCCAGAACCCGCAGGTACTCCGAGATGCCGCCGAGGGCGCAAACCTCGGGCTGGGCGATGTCTAGGCCCCGGCATTCCAGAAGCGCGCGCCAGCCCCAACGAGTGTACTCGGCCTCGCCACCGGAGATATTGACCTTCAACCCGGCCCGCAATTCACGGTAGCCGTCGTGGTCTTCCGGCGCGACCGGCTCCTCGAACCAATAGGCGTCCAACTCCTCCAGCGCCCGCCCGACATAGAAGGCATCGCTGGTGGTGTAACAGTGGTTGGCATCCACCATGAACGGGAAGTCATTGCCGACACCCGCACGCACCGCCTCGGCCAGTTTCACATCGTCTTTCGGGCCCAGCCCGACCTTCATCTTGGTGGCGACAAAGCCTTTGCCCTTGATGGCGGCGGCCTCGTCGGTAAACCGGGCGGCAAGCGTGGCGGTATCTTCGCGGCGCAGCATCATGCCATAACCGTAGACTGGGACCGACTTGCGATGCGCCCCGCCGATCAGCTTGGAGATTGGCATCCCGGCCGCCTTTCCAGCAATATCCCAAAGCGCAATATCGACGCCCGAGAGCGACTGCAGCGGCATCCCCTTCTGCCCGTGATCGCGCATCAGGTTATAGACCTTGTGCCAAATCACGTCGCGATCCAGCGGGTCATCACCGAGGATCATCGGCTGAATGATCTTCTCGACAATCGCCTTGTTGGCGATCGCAATATTTCCGGGCCCAAAGCATTCGCCCCAACCGGTCACGCCTTCGTCGGTCTGAACCTCGACCAGATGCGCGCTGCGCTTGGCATAGAACTGCTGCGAATAACCCAATTCCTCGGGCATGTCGTATTGCAGGACGTGGCTGATGACTTTGGTAATTTTCATGCGTGATCCTTGGAGTCTCAAACGCCGGTGAGCTTTATTTCGCGCACTACCCTGCCGTCCTCGGGGAAGTTTTGGAAGGTCAGTTTTTGCTGTGTTGTGACCTTTCGATCGGCTACTTCCAGCCGGCCTTCGCCAGTGCGGTTTCGTCTTCGATCAGATCGCCGGGGCCGTAGGTTTTCGCAACAATACGCCAGCCAAGTTTACCTGCAATCTGTGTCGACAGACTATTGGTCGACAGACTGTGGGTCGGTCCAGGATATCCCTTGAGGCCGTAGGTGTTCATTTCATTCATCGACTCATTCCTAAACATATGATGTTTGACGAGTCTAGATGTTTCTTTGACGACCGTGTTCGTGCGACTGCGCCCGCCGGTCACGATCGGTGGTGTTGCCAGATGAAACCGGCTTGCGCTTCGCACGACGGATGGCGCACCATCAATTATGAGGAAGTCTACCTGCGCGCCTATGCCAGTGTATCGGAGACCCGCGCCTCCCTCGGGCACTATCTGGCATTCTATAACACCCGCCGCCCGCATTCGTCGCTTGACGGGAAAACCCCCGATCAGGTTTACTTC
>DATLAW010000317.1:0-8032 GCA_035527255.1 Thermohalobaculum sp.
CAGCATCAGCATCATTGAGGAAAACATCGTCAATGCGATGAGCTCGGGGGACATGTCAGGTCACCCCTTCTTGACTATCACCGCCGCAAATCTTCGCAATATCCTTGAAAAGCTCGGACACCGCCTGAAGCAGCATGAGGAAGATCCCCAGCACCATGATCGATTTGATCGGCCAAATTACTGGCCGCCACGCGGTCGGATTTCGCTCTGCCCGGCCTAAGACTTCTTCGGCACCGCCGACTCCTCCGGTGATAAAACCATATGCAAGATCCCCGAAGAATCCGTATGGCTCGCCGCCGTAATGTCCCAGTGAATAGGCGGTTGAACTGATGCCTCCAACCAGAAGCATGACGAGATAGAACGCCAGGAACAAGACCGTAATCGCGTCGATCTGGGCTTTCTTCCGGTCGGACCAACTACCATAGAAAAGGTCCATGCGCACATTCGAGCCCAATTGGACCGAATAAGGACCGCCGATGATGTAATAGGCAACCATCGCAAACTGCGCCATTTCTAGCGTCCACAGCGAAGGATTAAAAAAGGTCTTCGAAATCGATGACCACAGCAGGATGCCCATCATCGCGAACAGCAGATACATGGCAAACCGCCCGACCCGCCGGTTCATTGCGTCAACGACACGCACATAGGTTTTCATCGCCTCTGGCACTTTCTCTCCCCTCCGGCCGGTCGTACCAGATGGATTGACCGTCGCAGCATGAACCATCATCGGCAGAGGCGTTCCTCGTCGAGAGTTCCCGAAGGCATCCTTTCAGATTCTTAGCGACAGTCAAGGAGCTCTAAGTAATTATATCTCCTTATCAATCTTGGCGGCTTGGATCGTCTCATCGCTCGATTTCGGTGCAGCGATCCGTGCGGCGGCGCCACCATTGCCGATGCGTCGTGAGGTTTCATGCGGCGTGGTCTGCACCGAGCTGCGGATCTCGGATTATTTGAACACTGGCAGTTGACAAATGGAGGTGAAATTCTTGTATACATACAGAATACAAAACTGATTTACCGACCCTTGGGAGACTTGGATGACCTGGTCCATCGGTGTCGACGCAGGCGGCACATTCACCGACTTCTTTGCTCGCGAAACGGTAACCGGCCGGGTCGTGCGCCACAAACGACCCTCGACGCCGGACGACCCGAGCCGGGCGATCCTCGACGGGCTCGAGGAGCTGGCGGCCAAGGGTGGCATCGACCTCGGCCAGGTCGACCGGCTCGGCCACGGCACCACCGTCGGCACCAACGCATTGATCCAGCGGCGCGGCGGCCGGGTGGCGATGATCACCACCAAGGGCTTTCGCGATCTGCTGGAAATCGGCCGCCAGACCCGCCCGCATATGTTCGACCTGCAACGCGACGCGCCGCCCCCGGTGGTGCCGCGTGAACGCCGCTTCGAGTTGGCTGAGCGGGTGACTGCAACCGGCGCCGTCCTGACAGCGCCCATCGAGGCCGACATCGACGCGCTGGTCGAGATGGTGCACGACAGCGGAGCCGAGGCGGTGGCCGTGTGCTTCCTGTTCTCGTTCCTGAACCCGGAGCACGAGCGCAGGGTCGGCGCCGCCGTCGAGGCCGCCCTGCCCGACGTCCAGGTCTCGCTCTCCTCGGCAGTCCGTCCCGAATTCCGCGAGTATGAGCGATTCACCACGACCGCGATCAACGCTTATCTGCAGCCGGTCATGGACCGCTATGTCAGCAAGCTACATACCGGACTCGCGACTCGCGCGCCCAACGCCGCAGTCGGAATCAATCAGTCGAATGGCGGCCTGATGGCGCCCGAGACGGCGCGCCGGTACCCGGTGCGTACCGCCCTTTCCGGTCCGGCCGCCGGCGTTGTCGGCGCCATTCATGAGGCCAAGGTGAGCGGCCGACCCAACGTCATCACCATCGATGTCGGCGGCACCAGTGCCGACATGGCGCTGATCCGCAACGGCGCCGCGGATATCTCGTTTGAGCGCGCGGTGGCGGATTTCCCGATCCGCCTGCCGATGATCGATATCCACACGATCGGCGCCGGTGGCGGCTCGATCGCCTGGTTCGACCGCGACGGGTTGCTAAAAGTCGGCCCGGACAGCGCTGGCGCCCAGCCCGGCCCCGCCTGCTATGGGCGCGGCGGTACCAAGCCCACGGTCTCCGACGCCAATCTGGTGCTCGGACGGCTCGGGCCGGAGCTGGTTGATGGCGGTATGATGATGGACCTCGCTGCGGCGCGCGCCGCATTGGCGCCGGTTGCGGCAAATCTTGGTATCACCATCGAGCGTGCCGCTTTCGGGATAATCGAGATCGTTACGGCCAACATGGTGCGTGCCATCCGCACCATCTCGATCGAGCGCGGCTACGACCCCCGCGCCTTTAGCCTGATGCCGTTCGGCGGAGCTGGCCCGCTGCATGCCCGCGAGATCGCCATCGCCCTCAGCATGCGCGAGATCCTGGTGCCCGGCGCACCGGGGGTGCTGTGTGCCGAGGGGCTGCTGGTTGCCGACCAGAAGGAAGATTTCGTCCGCTCACGCCGCCTGGCCCTGACCGAACCCGCCATGCCCCAGCTTCTGGCCGACGCTGCGGCACTGCTGGACGAGGCCGACGATTGGTTCAGAACCGAGGCCATCACCCAGCCGCGCCGCGCCCTGGAGATGGCGCTCGACTGCCGCTATGTCGGCCAGAATTTCGAGCTGCGGGTGCCGCTTGCCTGCGGCCCTACGCTGACGGCATCAGCCCTGCCCCCGCTCGATCAGATCAAGGCCGGGTTCTTTGCCGCGCATCGCACAGCCTATGGCTATGCCACGGAGGCGGAACCCGTCGAGGCGATCAATTTGCGCCTGACAGCACTCGGCCGGGCAGAGATGGCCCGCGAGGCCCCGCCCGGCGACGCGACGGCCACGCCGGAGCCAAAAAACCATCGCCAGGTCTGGTTTACCGCCGACCAGCCGATGAACACACCGATCTACCGGCGCTGTGACCTTGTCCGCGGCACGGTAATCACCGGCCCGGCCATCGTCGACCAACTCGACGCCACGACACCGATCCACCCGTCCGACATCGCCACCGTTGACCCGGCCGGCAACCTGCTGATCGAGATGCGAACATGACCGCCATCGACCCAATCGAAATCGAGATCCTGCGCAACGCCTTCGGCTCGATCACCGACGAAACCTTTGCGTCCCTGACCAAATCAGCCTTCTCGACCAACATCAAGGAGCGCAAGGACCATTCGACCGCCATCGTCGATGCCCGTGGCCACCTGATCGCCCAGACCATGGCGTCGCCGATCCACATCGCCTCGATGACCGGGCTGATGGCGACGATGATGGCCCGCCATGCCGGGCCAGACGGCAGCTTTCCGGATGTCGAGCCCGGTGACATCTTCATCGCCAACGACCCCCATGTCGCCGGCGGCACCCACCTGCCCGATGTCAACATGGCGACGCCGATCTTCCATGACGGCCGCATCCGTGCCTTCGTCTGCAACATCGCCCACCACGCCGATATCGGTGGCATGGTGCCGGGCTCGATGGCCGGTGGCATGAAGGAGATTTTTCAGGAAGGGCTGCGCATCCCACTGATCCGGCTGTTCCGGGCCGGAGAACTGCAGCAGGACATTTTCGACCTGCTGCTGTTGAATGTCCGGGTGCCGATCGAGCGGCGCGGCGACTACAACGCCCAGATCGCCGCCTGCAACCTCGGCGCCCGCCGACTGACCGATGTGATAGCCGCCTATGGCATCGCCAAGATCGAAACCGCCTTTGATGAAATCCTGTCCCGCACGGAAGCCCGGATGCGCGCATCCGTCGCCGCATTGCCGGACGGCACCTATCGCTTCGATGACGTGATGGACGACGACGGCCTCGGCACCACCAACATCCCGATCCAGCTGGCAGTGACGGTCACCGGCGACCGCATCCTTTTTGACTTTACCGGAACCTCGCCCCAGGTTACCGGCAACATCAACGTCACCATGAACGCCACCGTCGCCGCCTGTGTATTCGGATTGCAGGCGATGGTCGATCCCGATTGCCCGAACAACCAGGGCGTCATCGATGTGGCCGAGGTATCCGCGCCAAAGGGCTCAATCCTCAACGCCGTCTTCCCGGCCCCGGTTGCGGCCCGGCTGCACACCTGCCAACGCGTCGTCGACGTGGTGATCGGCGCCCTGGCACCAGCCCTGCCCGACCGCGCCATCGGCGCATCAAACGGCGCCAACACCACGGCTGTGTTCTCCGGCACCGACCCGCGCACCGGCCTGGACTACGTCTACCTCGAAACCCTGGGCGGCGGGCACGGCGCACGGGCGACCAAGGACGGCAAGGACGGCGTGCAGGTCAGCCTGACCAACACCTCGAACCTGCCGGTCGAGGCGATCGAAATGGAATATCCGCTGATGGTCGAGGAATACGGCCTGATCCCGGACTCAGGCGGTGCCGGCAAGTGGCGCGGCGGCATGGGCCTGCGGCGAGTGGTCAGCCCGGTTGGCCACGACTGCGATTTCAATGGCGCCGGCGAGCGCTTCGTCAACCAACCCTGGGGCATCTTCGGCGGCAAGCCCGGCGGCACCGGCCGCTTCGCCATCCAATGCCCCGATGGCAGCGAGCAACCCCTGGAGACCAAACCCAGCGGCGCCCGTATCGGCCCAGCCGACCGGGTGATCGTTGAGACCCCCGGCGCTGGCGGCTACGGCGACCCGGCGCAGCGCGCAGCCGCGGATATCGCGCGAGACCGCGAGGCCGGTAAGATCAGCGCTATATTTATGGCAGCGCATTACCCGGCGGAGAAAAGTTGACCCGTCCGTCCCCAACGCGCGCGCCACGCGGTGCCGGCGCGATACGCATCTACAACGATCTACGCCGTCGGATCATCGATCTCGAACTGGCGCCCGGCGCCGACCTCGACGAGACCGCGCTGGCGGCCGCCTTCAACATTTCGCGCACGCCGCTGCGCGAGGCGCTGAACCGGCTTGCGTCGGACCAGCTGGTGGTGATCTCGCCAAATCGCGGCGCCTCGGTCGCGCCGCTGACACTGACCGACCTGCCCACCTTTATCGAGGCACTGGCGCTGGCTCAAAGTGCGGTCAATGCATTCGCCGCGATGCGCCGTAGCGACGCAGACCTTGCCGCAATCACTGCGGCTTGCGACGCATTCGAGGCGGCCCGCCTGCAGAATGGCCTGGCCCTGACCGACGCCAACCACGCCTTCCACAACGCCATCGCCGTCGCCGCCCGCAACCCCCATCTCGCCACCTTCTACCAGCGTATGCTGGACCAAAGCGCCCGCCTGGCCCGGGTCAGCTTCTCGTACGAAGCCACAGGGCATCAGGCGCATCTTGATCAGGTTATCGCCGAGCATCGCGCGATGGTCGCCGCCATCACTGCCGGTGACGCAGCTACAGCCGAAAGCCTCGGCCACGACCACGCCGTACTGTTCCAGCGCCGCCTAATGGACTGGCTAAGTATCAACGACGCCGCCACGCTAAACCCCACCTCGGAGCGCCGTACATGAGGATCATCGGCCCGTGGGTGCCGCTTCGGGGTCTCGGCACCCCGGAGCGCTCGCCTGCCTTCGGAGCCGTGCTGTTGTTGGCAGGCTGCGCGTTGCTGACCGTCAACGACGCCCTGATGAAGTCACTGGTCAGCGACCTGCCGGTGGGTCAGGTGGTCTCACTACGCGGCTTTGCCGGCCTTATCCTGGCAATTCTGGCGGCACCGCTGGTCGGTGGCTTCGACCAATTGCGCCCACGCAACCCGCGCAATGTCGGGATCCTGACCGGGCTGTTGGTGATCAACCTTTTCCTGTTTCCCTTCAGCCTGCGCTTCATCCCGCTCGCCGACGCGATCCTGCTGGCCTATATGAGCCCGATCGTTGTCGCCGCCCTGTCGCCGTGGCTGCTGGCCGAACATGTCGGCTGGCGGCGGTGGAGCGCTGTCGCCCTTGGCCTGATTGGGGCAGCACTAGTCATCAACCCGGAGGGCGGCAGCCTGCACCCGGCGGTGCTGGCGCCGATCATTGTCGCAATAATCGTTGGTCTGCGCGATATATTGACCCGGCGCTACATCATCGGCGAAAGCGCGCTGGCGCTGATTGCGGCGGCCAATCTGGCGGCCGGCGTCGTCGGCCTCGCCACCGCACCGTTTGGCTGGGTGGCGCCCACGCCCAGCCATTGGATCCAGATCATCTCGGCGGCGGCCCTGCTCACCACGTCGCAGTTCATGATCGCCGGATCGTTCCGCTATGCCGATGCCGCGGTGATCTCGTGCCTGAAATACTCGTCGATCATCTGGGCCGCCCTGCTCGGCTGGTTTATCTGGGGCGAAGCGCTCAGCCTGGGCGACTGGGCCGGCGCCGCCCTGATCGCCCTCAGCGGCATCGTCATCACACTGCGCTCGAGGAAACCCGTGCCATGATGCGATGGAAAACCTGACCCCGCCACCGAGGATGCCGCCATGCCGATCCACTTCCATCCCGACGAATTCGCCAGCCGTGTCGCCAAGGCGACCAGCGCCATGGCCGTGCAAGGCATCGACGCCATGCTGCTGTTCGCGCCCGAGAGCCACTACTGGCTGACCGGCTATGACACCTTCGGTTTCGCCATGTTCCAGTGCATGGTGCTGGGGGCAGGCGGCGATATCCACCTTTTGACCCGCGCCCCGGATCTGCGTCAGGCTCGGCTTACCTCAACCTTGGACGACGCTCACATCCACATCTGGATCGACCGCGAGGACGTCAACCCTGGCGAAGACCTGCGGACGCTGCTGGCAAGCCTCGCCCTGCTCGGCAAGCGCTTCGGGGTCGAGACCAATACCGTCGGCCTGACCGCCGGCAACTGGGACATGCTGCGCGCGGCGCTGCCGGGCGAACGCCTGCAAGACGCGTCCGATCTGATCCGCGACCTTCGACGCACCAAAAGCCCGGCCGAGATTGCCTGCCATCGCCGTGCCGCCGAACTGGCCGACGATGCGCTTGACGCCGCCCTGATCGAGACCCACGCCGGGGCATTCGAGGGCGACATACTGGCGGCGATGCAAGGCGCCGTATTCAAGGGTGGCGGCGATTATGCTGGCAACGAATTCATCATCGGCTCCGGCGACAGCGCCCTGCTGTGCCGCTACCATTCCGGCCGTCGCCATCTCGATCCGCAGGATCAGCTCACGCTGGAATGGGCCGGGGCCTACCGGCGCTATCACGCCGCGATGATGCGCACGCTGGTGGTCGGCCGTGCCAACGGTCCCCAAAAGCGCATGCATGCGGCGGTCGTCGAGGCACTGGAGGCCTGCGAGGCCGCCATCCGACCGGGCGACCCGATGGGTAATGTATTCGACGCCCATGCGAGGGTGTTCGAGGCCCACGGGCTGGGCCACGCCCGGCTGAACGCCTGTGGCTACGGCATGGGGGCAATCTTCAATCCGATCTGGGTCGATTTCCCGATGTTCTACCAGGGCAACCCATTGTTGATGGAGGTAGGCAACGTGTATTTCCTGCATATGATCCTGATGGATAGTGAGGCTAGGCTTGCGATGTGCTGGGGCCATTCGGTGCTGGTGACCGGGACCGGCGTCGAGCGCCTATCGCGCCATTCACTGGATCTGGTGGAATGCTGAGATGAAGATCTGATCACAAAAACACGCAAGCGTTTTCGGCTGGAAATCTGTGGCGATCTCGGCGTCGTGGCGGCACTGGTCGTCAAATGAGGGGGACCGTCAGTATACTTACCCTGAGTAATTCTTGGCATCGATCCAAGCAATCTGATCTGCCTGGAAGTGCCGCGCGCCTAAGATCAAGCATCCCCGAATCGAATTATGCGCCTTTAACATCAGATATGCAGAAACTAGATTAACCAATTCCGGCAAAGGCTTGGTATAGGACAAATGTCATACCATAATCCTGCCGCATTCACCCTGCTATAGTAATCGTACTGGAATAAAACAGTTCAACGTGGGCTGCAATTCCAGAAACGAATATGAAAAGTGGAGAGTCTTATGAGTAAGTTCGTCAAGTTCCTCAGCGACGACGCTGGCGCCGTGACCATCGACTGGGTTGC
>DATLAW010000318.1:0-9998 GCA_035527255.1 Thermohalobaculum sp.
ACCCGACACCGGTGTTGGCGACCCCTCCCCCGGAATGGGGGAGGGACAGGGTGGGGGTCCGCAGCGGTGCCGCGAGAGCACCGCCAGATTCAAATATCCAGGTTCTGCACCGACAACGCGTTGTCCTGGATGAATTGGCGGCGTGGCTCGACGACATCGCCCATCAGCTTCGAGAATATCTCGTCGGCCTCAGCCATGTGCTCGACACGCACCTGCAACAGCGTCCGCGCCTCGGGGTCCAGCGTTGTCTCCCACAGCTGATCGGCGTTCATCTCGCCCAGGCCCTTGTAGCGTTGCAGGGCCAGGCCCTTCTCGCCCTCGGCCATGATCACGTCAATCAGCTCCGACGGCCCGCGGATCCCGACCTCGCGGTCCTTGCGGGTCAGTTTCGCCGGGGTGGCATAGGTCTCGGCCAGATCGGGGCCCATGGCGGCAAGGCGGCGGGCCTCGGCCGCCCTGAGCGCAAAACCGTCGACCGAGTGGGTCTGGGCGACGCCGCGCACCACCCGGATGAAACGCACGCCGCCGTCGTCGGTCGTCTCGCCTTGCCAGCCACGCTCGGTATCGGGCGCCATGCTATCCAGCCGCTTGGCCACGCGAGTCGCCTCCTCGGCGCTGATGTGCGGGCGCAGCACGCCCTCGATCGCCATCTGTTCGATGACAAAGCGGGGGTAGTTGGTCGGGAAAGCCGACAGTACATCGCGCACCCGTCGGGCTTCCTCGGCCAGACGGCGCAAATCCTCGCCGACGATCTGGGCGCCGGAACCGAGCGTCAGCATGGCCCCCTCGATGCCCTCGCCGGTCAGGTAATCCTCCAGCTCGCCCTGGTCCTTGCAATAACGCGAGCTGCCGCGCCGTGCGACTTTGTAAAGCGGCGGCTGGGCGATGTAGAGGTAGCCGCCCTCGATCAATTCCGGCATCTGGCGGTAGAAGAAGGTCAGCAACAGGGTGCGGATATGGGCGCCGTCGACATCGGCGTCGGTCATCACGATGACCTTGTGGTAGCGCAGCTTGGCGATGTTGAATTCTTCGCGGCCGATGCCGGTGCCAAGGGCGGTGATCAGCGTGCCGATCTCCTGGCTGCCCAGCATCCGGTCAAACCGCGCCCGCTCGACATTGAGGATTTTTCCGCGCAACGGCAGCACCGCCTGATTGTAGCGTGACCGGCCTTGTTTGGCCGACCCGCCAGCGCTGTCGCCCTCGACCAGGAAGATCTCGGACTTCGACGGGTCTTTCTCCTGGCAATCGGCCAGTTTGCCGGGCAGCGAGGCGATATCCATTGCGCTTTTGCGCCGGGTCAGTTCGCGGGCCTTGCGGGCCGCTTCACGCGCCACCGCCGCCTCGACGATCTTGCTGACGACCAGGCGCGCCTCGATCGGGTGTTCCTCGAACCATTCGGCCAGCTTCTCGTTCATCAGCCCCTCGACGGCCGGGCGAACCTCGGACGAGACCAGCTTGTCCTTGGTCTGGCTGGAGAATTTGGGGTCGGGAACCTTGACGCTGAGCACACAGGTCAGACCTTCGCGGGCATCATCGCCGGTCAGAGCGACTTTCTCCTTCTTGGCGATTCCGGACGAGGTGGCGTAGTTGTTGATGGTCCGGGTCAATGCGCCACGGAAGCCCGCCAAATGGGTGCCGCCGTCGCGCTGCGGGATGTTGTTGGTGAAGATCAGCATGTTCTCATGGTAGCTTTCGTTCCACCACATCGCCACATCGACCACAATTCCGTCGCGCTCGCCATTGATGACCACCGGGTTGGTGGTGATCGGCGTCTTCGAGCGGTCGAGATAGCGCACGAAAGCCTCGACGCCGCCTTCGTAGTACAGCTCCTGCTCAACCACATCGGCGTGGCGCTGATCGCGCAGGATGATGCGCGTGCCGGAATTCAGGAACGCCAATTCCCGCAGCCGGTGCTCCAGGGTCTTGTAGTTATACTCGGTGTTGGTGAAGGTCTGGTCGGAGGCCAGAAAGCGCACTCGGGTGCCCTTTTGCCCATCGGCGTCGCCGACCACCTCCAACGGCTTGACCGTAAAACCACCCTCGAAGCGGGCGTAGTGCTCCTTGCCGTCGCGCCAGACGGTCAGGTCGAGCCATTCCGACAGCGCATTGACCACCGAGACGCCAACCCCGTGCAACCCGCCCGAGATCTTGTAGGAGTTCTGGTCGAACTTTCCACCAGCATGGAGCTGGGTCATGATGACCTCGGCGGCCGAGACGCCCTCCTCGGCGTGGATATCGGTCGGGATACCGCGGCCATTGTCGCTGACCGAGACCGAGCCGTCGGCGTGCAGCGTGACCTTGACCAGATCAGCGTGGCCGGCCAACGACTCGTCGATCGCGTTATCCACCACCTCGTAGACCATATGGTGCAAGCCCGAGCCGTCATCGGTATCGCCGATATACATTCCGGGCCGTTTGCGCACCGCCTCAAGCCCGCGCAACACCTTGATGCTGTCGGCGCCGTATGCCTCTGGCCCATTCTCTGGCCCATCCTCAGGAGGCGTGTCATTCTGCTCGTTATCGGACATTCGCTGTCTCGTTCTCTGGAAGCATTCAGGGTGTAGGAGTGGACTGGCTCGGCAAGGTCAGGCTGCCGTCGGCGGCCAGCGGGAACATCGGCACATGGGCGAATTCCCAGGCGTGGCCATCGGGGTCGGCGACACAGGCGACATAGCCGCCCCATGGGGTGTCGTTGGGCAGCTTCAGTGGTGTGGCACCAGCCGAGACCGCCTCGGCGAACAGCCGGTCAACGGCCTCGCGCGTGTCGAGGTTTTGGGCCAGCGCCATCGCGCCGGGTCCGTTGCTGAGGTCGCGCCCCAGATCTTCGGTCATCAGCGCCCTGGGGTAGAGAGCCAGCACCATCCCGCCGAGCTGGAAGAAGGTGATCTCGTCCATGCTCTCTCCAGCGCGTTGCCAGCCCAGCGCCTCGTAGAAGGCGGTGGTGCGCTCGATGTTCTCGACCCCGAGGGTGATCAGGCTAACCCGCTGGTCCATGCCTAGTGCCCTGCAACGGCGGAGATGCCGCCGTTCTCGGTGATCCTCAACCGGATCGCGTCACCGCCCAGCCCGTCGAATAATTCCGGCCCGGTTCCGGTCATCCAGGCTTGGGCCCCCAGCGCTTCGATCTCGGCGAACAGCGCCTTGCGCCGCGCGGCATCGAGATGGGCCGCGACCTCGTCCAGCAGCAGGATCGGCGGCGCGCCGGTGGCTCGCGACAGTGCCCGGGCATTTGCCAGACACAGCGAGATCAGCAGCGCCTTCTGCTCGCCGGTCGAGCAGGCGGCGGCGGGCATGTTCTTGGCCGCGTAGACCGCTGTCAAATCGCTGCGATGCGGACCAGTGAGGGTGCGCCCGGCAGCGGCATCGCGGGCGCGCGAAGACGCCAGCGACCGCGACAATGCAGCGGCCTCCTCCGCCTCCAGCTGGTCAAGATCATCGCCCGCGCCAAGGGCTTGAGAAAAGCGGATTTCCATGTCACCGAGAATAGACAATTCTGCGCGCGGAAACAATGTTTTCCCCCCGATTCCGGTGTCATTCTGGGCATCAATCAGCCGAATCAGCGAATCAGCGCGGGCGCGGGCGATCCGGGCCCCCGCGCGAGCCATTTGCGCCTCCAATCCGCCGAGCCAGGCCCCATTCGAACCGGGGTCCCGACCGGGCTCCTTCAACAGCCGGTTGCGGGCCCGCATGGCCTTCTCGTAGGTCACCGAGGTCTCAGCGTGGTGGGGGTCGAACCCCAGGGCAATCCGGTCGAGAAACCGCCGCCGGTCGCCCGCCCCCTCTAGCCAAAGCCGGTCCATCGCCGGGGTCAGCCAGACCATCCGGACCCGCTGGCCAAGGGCTGTCTGGGTCGCCGGCTTGCCATCGATCTCGACCGTGCGCCGGGTCGCCTCGCCACCCCCAACTCCAGTCGCGACACCGGTGGCGATCTCGATCACCCCGATCGGAATTGCGACCGCAGCCCGAACCCGCCAGCCGACATTGTCCGGCCGCCTGACAACCTCGTCAGCCCCGGCACGGCGCAGCCCTCGCCCCGGCACCAGCATCGAGACCGCCTCAAGGATATTTGTCTTGCCAGCCCCGTTGACGCCGTGCAGCGCCACCGAGGCCCCGCCGGTCTCGATGGTACAAAGTTCGTACGAGCGGAATTGCGCGAGTTTGAGGGTGAGGACGGAGATGCGGGCGGAAGCGGTCAATGCCCTACCCTCACCAACGTCACGACACGATCAGGCTGCATCATGGCGACGAACTTCCCGCAACCGCGGGAATGACGGCCCCGAATGGGACCTCACACCCGCATCGGCATCACGACATAGACGGCGGAGGCATCGTCGCCCTCGCGCACCAGGGTCGGATCGCCGGGGTTGTTGAACAGGAAGACAGCGTTCTCGCGGTCGACCTGACCGGCGATCTCAAGGAGGTATTTGGCGTTGAAGCCAATCTCCATCGGCTCGTCGGGATAGGCAACCACCAACTCCTCGGCGGCACTACCGGCGTCCGGGCTGTTGACCGACAGGGTCAGCTTGTCGTGATCCATCGACAGCTTGACCGCGCGCGAGCGCTCCTGGCTGATGGTCGCGACGCGATCGACGGCGGCAGCGAAGTCGGCGGCATCGACCTCCATCCGGCGGGTGTTACCGGTCGGGATCACCCGTGTGTAGTCGGGGAAAGCGCCGTCGATGACCTTCGAGGTCAGCACCAGCCCATCGACCGAAAAGCGGATCTTGGTCTCGCTGACCGAGACGGTGATCTGCGCCTCGTCGTTCTCCAGCAGCTTGCGCAGCTCGCCGACCGTCTTGCGCGGGACGATCACGCCGGGAGCGGCTTCCGCACCGGCAGGCAGGTCGGCGTCGATCCGCGCCAGGCGGTGGCCATCGGTCGCCACTGCGCGCAGCACGGGCGCCCCGGCCTCGCTGGCGACATGCAGGTAGACTCCGTTGAGGTAGTAGCGGGTTTCCTCGGTCGACACGGCGAATTTCGATTTGTCGAACAGTCGGCGCAGCACCGGTGCGGGGGCTGAATAGGTGCAGCCGTACTCGCTGGAGGCCATCACCGGGAAGTCCTCGCGCGGCAGGGTAGCCAGCGAGAACCGCGACCGCCCGGCGACCACATCGAGCCTCCCCGTCGTCGCATCCGATGACATCGAAAGCTGGGCGCCCTCGGGCAATTTGCGCACGATCTCATGCAGAAGATGCGCCGCCACGGTCACCGCACCGGGCTTTTCGACAGCACCGGCGATCTCCTCAATGACCTCGATGTCAAGATCGGTGGCGCGCAGGCTGACCTTGCCGCCCTCGGCCTCGATCAGGACATTGGCCAGGATCGGGATGGTGTTCTTGCGTTCGACAACGCCCTGAGCGCGGCTCATCGCCTTCAACAGTGCGGCGCGTTCGATTGTGACCTTCATCGCCTAACCCATCCCTCGACGTTACCGCGACCCTGCGGCCTGCATGATTAGCGGGATGATCAGACTAGTCATTTCAGGTGGGGATTCAATGCCCGATTGGGACTGATACGCTACAGAATCAGGCTAGATTCACACAAGATACTGGGGTTGGAGGGTATTACCCCTCCAACATGCGCCGCAACAGCTCGATATCATCCGCAAGCTGGCTGTCGGTCTCGCGCAGCTGCTCGACTTTGCGCACCGCGTGGATCACAGTGGTGTGATCCCGGCCACCAAAACCGCGGCCAATCTCGGGCAGGGATTTCGAGGTCAGGCTCTTGGCCAGAAACATCGCCACTTGACGAGGTCGCGCCACCGCTCGGGCGCGCCGGGCCGAGATCAGATCCGACAGGCGCAGGTTATAATGGTCGGCGACCTTGCGCTTGATCTCGTCGATGGTGACCTTGCGGTCGGCGGTCCTGAGCAGGTCGGCCAGGCATTCCTGGGTCATATCCAAGGTGATCCGCCGCCCAACCAGGGAGGCAAAGGCGAACAGCCGGGTCAGCGCGCCCTCCAGAACCCGGACATTCGAGCTGATGCGGTGGGCGAGGAATTCCAGCACCTTGGGGTCGTATTCGAAGCTCGGGTTGTTGGCGGCAATGGTCTCGGCCTTCGACTGCAGGATCCCGAGGCGCAGTTCGTAGTCGGTAGGGTGGATGTCGACCACCAGACCCCATTGCAGCCGTGAGCAGATGCGCTCCTCAAGCCCGTCGATCCGCTCCGGGCTGCGGTCGCCAGAGATCACGATCTGCTTTTTCTGATCGATCAGGGCATTGAAGGTGTGGAAGAATTCCTCCTGGGTCGAATCCTTGCCGGCGATGAACTGCACATCGTCGATCATCAGCACATCGACCGAGCGGAACTGGCGCTTGAAGGTCATGGTATCGCGGAAGCGCAGCGCCTGGACAAACCGATACATGAAATGCTCGGCCGAGAGAAACAGCACTTTGCATTTTGGCCGGTTGCGCTTCAGGTGCCAGCCAATGGCGTGCATCAGATGGGTCTTGCCGAGGCCGACCCCGCCATAGAGGAACACCGGGTTGAAGGTGGCGTCGGCGGTCTCGGCCACCCGCCGGGCGGCGGCGTGAGCCAGTTCGTTCGGCTTGCCGACAACGAAGCTCTCGAATGTGCAGCGGGGATCGAGCGGGGCGGATTGCAGGTCTTCGTCGGCCGGAACTGGCCCATATCCGTTGCCCGGAGCCGTCTGAGGGGTATTTTCAGGGTAATCAAACTGCGCCGCTGGAGTGTGGCCTTCGCCATGCCCGCCATTCGTGGCGGCGGCAACCCGCTCGCCCATGTTGGGCGCAAAGTCGGCCTCGGACACGGTTAGCGTGATTCGACGCAACCCAGGCGCGAGTGACTGCAATATCCGAAGCAGGTGCAGCCCATAGTTTCGCTCGACCCAATCGGCGAGAAAGCCGGTGCTTGCCGACAGAACCGCAAGATCGCTTTCAATCGACCGCAGCCGCAGTGGCCGGATCCACTGGGTGACGCAATTCACCCCCAGTTCACGCTCTGCCCGGTCCAGCGCTCTCGTCCAAAGCTCGTCGAGCTTCACGTCACTGCGTGAACTGCCTTTTGCCCCCCGGTCTTTCATCTCGCTCCCTGTCTTTTTTCTTATTATTTCTTACGCCGACGGCTCCTCGGCCGCCGCAAACGCGCGCCCTATTTCTGCCGCCACGGCAACCCACGAGCCTTCCAACCACCGGCCCGGCCGCGATGACCATTCTGATCGAGGTCACCCTCGAATCCCTCAGCGACATTTGTGCAATGCGCCGCCATACCCTGCTCCGCCAGTGTCTCTGCTACCTTTTGCGCTGCCGCCATCGAACGGGCGCCAGAGCGGCAGATGAACAGCAGCCGCGACGGCGGTTTGCCGCCCACCCGGGCCATCAGTTCGTCAACAAAGGCTGGATTACGCGCCATATTTGGATACGCCACCCACTCGATCGGCCAAACTTGGCGATCGAGCGCCGAGAGATCGGGCAAACCAACGAAAGCCCACTCGGCGAGCGTACGCACATCGATCAGTGCAGTTTCAGGGTCGGATTCAAGGAGACGATAGGCCTCGGCCGGATCAACTTCATCAATGATTGATCGGTCCTCCGACATCGATACCGTCCGTCCCTGATTCCATTCCCCAGTCCCTAGAGTTCCAGACCTAACGGGTCAACCAGATTCGGAGCAATAGCTTTTCGATGCGCAGGTTGAATTATTATCGATAATGCAGTAAAACATAAATTAATTCTTCGATCTATTGACAATAATACACCCACAGCTGAATAATTCCAGCCGTGAGTAATTTTGAATATTTGATATTATTGGGACCCGGAGACCCGAATCCATCATGGCCGGATGATAGCCAAAAACATCCCGGAGGGACACGTGAAGGAAACAGGAACATTGCCATCAGGTGGTAAAAGTACGAAAGCCCGCCGCCTGGATGGCAACGGGCCCCGTGGCCGCCGGCAACAACCCGTGCTGTCAGGCAGTCCCAGCCTTGTCAGGCAGTCATCGTATTGATGCGGTGGTGCAGCCGCGAAACCTTGCGGCTGGCGGTGTTGGCATGAAGAATACCTTTGTTGGCGCCGCGAATGATTTCGGGCTGAGCCACCCGCAACGCCTCGAGCGCGGCGCCCTGGTCACCGGAGACGATTGCCTCCTCGACCTTGCGGATGAACGTGCGAACGCGCGAGCGGCGCGCTTTGTTTACCACGGTGCGCCGGTCGATCTGACGAGCGCGCTTTTTCGCGGATGGCGAGTTGGCCATGCTTTATATCCGTTTCCTGTCTCTCAAAGATGAGCGGCGGGGATACACGAAGCGTCCGCACCCGTCAACGGTCAAGTCCGGCTGTAGTTTTGGGCGGCTATTCGCCGGTGAAATTCGGCGTCCGCTTGTCGATGAACGCCGCCATGCCCTCGGATTGATCAGCGGTCGCGAACAGCGCGTGGAACAGGCGGCGCTCGAATCGCACGCCCTCGGCCATGGTGGTCTCGTAGGCCCGGTTGACTGCCTCCTTGGTCGCCATCACCGCGATCGCCCCCATGCCGGCGATCTTCACGGCGGTCGCCATCGCCTCGTCGATCAAGTCGTCGGCGGGGATGATTCGGCTGACCAATCCGGACCGCTCGGCCTCCTCGGCATCCATGAAGCGCCCGGTCAGGTTCATCTCCATCGATTTCGACTTGCCGACGAATCGGGTCAGGCGCTGGGTACCGCCGGCGCCGGGCATGACGCCCAGATTGATCTCCGGCTGGCCGAACTTTGCGGTGTCAGCGGCCAGGATGAAGTCGCACATCATCGCCAATTCGCAGCCGCCACCCAGCGCATAGCCCGCCACCGCCGCGATCACTGGCTTGCGCACGCGGGTCACGGCTTCCCACTCGGCGGTGATGAAGTCCTGCTTGTAGGCCTCGACAAAGGTTTTCGACTGCATGTCCTTGATGTCGGCGCCGGCGGCGAAGGCTTTTTCGCTGCCAGTGATGACGATGGCGCCGACGCCGTCGTCGGCATCGAATTTCATCAGCGCATCGCCCAACTCACGCATCAGTGCGGGGTTGAGGGCGTTCAGCACCTTGGGCCGGTTGAGGGTGATCAGCGCGACGCGGGCGCGGGTCTCGACGATGATGTTCTCATAGGCCATGGTCCGGGTCTCCGGTTGCTTCGCAGGTACAGCATAGGCTGTTAGCGGTGCGAGAGGGGCCGATCAATGCCCCGGCAGCCCGTTAGCGCTGACATTCCGTACAGTAGAAGGTTGATCGGCCCGACTGGACGATGCGGCGCACCGTGCCGCCGCAACCGGATGTCGGGCATGGATCGTCGGTGCGGTCGTAGACCCGGAACGAGTGCTGGAAATAACCCAGCTCGCCATCGGTCTGGCGATAATCGCGCAGGCTCGAGCCGCCGGCGGCGATGGCGTCGTTCAGGGTGGCGACGATCTCGGCGGCAAGGCGGTCGGTACGGGGCCGCGAGATCGAGCCGGAAAGCCGCTTCGGGCTGATCCCGGCCCGGTGCAGCGCCTCGGAGACATAAATATTGCCGAGGCCAGCGACGATTCGCTGGTCCAGCAATGCCGCCTTGATCGACGTGCGTTTGTCGGCCAGCGCTGCTGCCAGTGCCGCGCCATTGAATTCGTTGCCCAATGGTTCCGGCCCCAGCCCGGCCAGCAGCTTGTGGTTTTCAAGATCGGCGGTTGGCCACAGGTCCATCAAGCCGAAGCGACGGGTGTCGTTATAGGTGACCACCGCGCCGTGGTCGGTGGTGATGATGACATGATCGTGCTTGCCGGGGGTGGGTATGGCGCCCCCCAACGTTTGCGCCTGCCGGTCGAGCGTTGCACCTCCCTCCCCCCTCGTGGGGGAGGGATGGGGAGAGGGGGGAGTGTCAGCGTCAACCAAGATCCGCCCCGACATCCCCAGATGGACAATCCAGGTCTCGCCGCCCGCGAGCCCGATCAACAGATATTTCGAACGCCGCCCGAGGCCAGTGACCCGCTGCCCCGCCAGCCGCGCCGCGAACCGTTCCGGAAACGGCCAACGCAGGTCAGCGCGG
>DATLAW010000319.1:0-4178 GCA_035527255.1 Thermohalobaculum sp.
GAAACCGGAAAAATCCGGTGCAAGTCGATGGCTATATCTACGCCCTTCGCAACATGGTCGAACGCTGCATCAACAAGCTGAAAAACGCGCGAAGGCTGGCTACCCGCTACGACAAAACCGCCACCAGCTATCTCGGGTTCAACGAGATCGTATCCGCCCGGCTATGGTTCAGGCATTTGTCAACATGACCTAGTCGCATCGAACACGCTGTCATCCAGTCCAATAGACAGGACTTCGTGCCCATTTTCGTCGAGCAATTGCTGTACCGTCGCCATATGCTCCTAACCTTACTGCGGGATGCAAATCAGCCGACATTAACCTGATAGCATTCTGCGAGACTTTTGGCCTTGACCTCGATCAATGCACGATGGGCCGAATAAATACTCATTGAACTGCTCACAAGCGGTAGCTGCGCTATGAGCAGATAACCCCAGAAATCTTCCAACCGGATGATCTGCAGAAGTTGCTCGGCTCATAAAGCCAGATTCTTTCAAACGCAGTGGGCAACCAAATGGGGGGCGGTCATAGTTGTGAAGGGCTGTTTCAAAAGTAGATTGGATATTCCTGATGATCTTTCACAAGCGAATACTCGAATGGCAGGCGGCTCACCCCAACATCACCTGGGTTGGTTGGGGTATTGTTTGGCTGATGATTCTTGCGCTCCTGTTTCGGCTTCAAACTTCAGCCCCAATGACGACGGCCGAGTCGATCAGCTGAGCGACAGGGTTACAGTTGATTTCCGGCATATGGGTGATGCTCAAGAAGTTACATTCGCAGCTATCCGATCATCAGCTATTTGAGTGATCGGCGCGCCCCACAGGAAAACGGATAATCGCTTCGTGGCCGGGACGTTTTGTCGTTCCACGAATGGCCGCTGCCCGAAATCCCGCCGCTTGGCCGGTATGTAGGCAGCCCGACCCGACCCGGAGCACGATGTATATCGTCAGCGAGATCCGGCTCGGCATTTTACACGCCGGTACTCCTCGGTCGAGATAGCGGGCCGGGTGTTTTGCAGCGACCGGAATTGGCTGACCCCGGATGACGGCCCAAGCTTTACGGTGGGCGATATCCTTCGGGGGTGGCCGGGGAATTGATGGACCAAGTACACATGATAGCAAGCGTCGATTCTGCAACATATTTGGCGGTCTCGGCGCTTATTGATCTAGATCAGGGAACTTCCGCGCCAGCCGCGTAGGATTTCGGCAGCGACTCCGAGGGAGGTGGAAGCTGGATATGGCCGATCACGACGACAGGCGTGAAGGGTTGATGCGCGCTCAGAACCCGGTTCCTGGCGCGGAACATGACGGCATTACTGCCTCTGGCTTTCCCGTCCGTGCCCGGACGGACTTCTCCGACACGACGTTCCTGCTGGAGATCCTCCACCCGGCGATGGCCAGGGCGGCGCGGCCGGGGCAGTTTGTCATCGTCATGGCGGATGATCACGGCGAGCGCATCCCCCTCACCATCGCCGATTTCGACCGCGACAAGGGCACGATTACCCTGGTGGTTCAGGCGGTCGGCAAGACCACGCGGGAGATGCAGCGGGTCTGCCGGGAAGGCAGCGAGATTTTCGGCATGGTTGGGCCGATGGGTATGCCGAGCCACATTGGAGCGGCCAAGAAGGTGATCTGCGTCGGCGGCGGCCTCGGGGTGGCGCCGATTTATCCGCAGGCGCGAGGGTTCAAGGAGGCCGGTGCCTATGTCATTGGCGTGGTCGGCTTCCGCAGCCGCGATCTGATCTTCTGGGAGGACAAGTTCCGCGCGGTCTGTGACGAGTTGATCATCTGCACGGATGACGGGTCGGCGGGGATCAAGGGCCTGGTGACCCTCGGCATCGAACAGGCCGTCGCAAAGCACTCCGATATCGACGAGGTGATCGCCATCGGCCCACCGATCATGATGCGGGCTTGCGCCGAGACCACTCGCCCGCACGGCATCAAGACCACTGTCAGCCTGAACCCGATCATGGTCGATGGCACCGGCATGTGTGGCGGCTGCCGGGTGAAGGTGGGCGGGCGCATCAGGTTTGCCTGCGTCGATGGCCCCGACTTTGACGGCCATGTGGTTGATTTCGACGATCTGATGATCCGCCTGCGGCGCTACAAGGAAGACGAGCGGGTCGCCCTGGAGCGATGGTCGGAGAATTGCCGAATGACCGCCGAGCCCGCCAACTCCCCCGGCGACACTGGCGACGGCGGGAGGACATGAGCGATGGCGCGTAAGACGATCCGGACCATCCCGCAGGAGCGGGCCTTCATGCCGGTTCAGGAGCCCGAGATCCGCGCCGGGAATTTTGATGAGGTGACGCTTGGCTTCAGCCTGGAGAACGCGCTGGTCGAGTGCGAGCGCTGCCTGATCTGTCCGCAGCCTGCTTGCGTCGAAGGCTGCCCGGTGAGCATCGATATCCCGGGCTTCATCTGCAAGATGATCGAAAAGGATTATCGTGGCGCCTACGACATCATCACCGACTCGAACTTCCTGCCGGCCATCTGCGGTCGGGTGTGTCCACAGGAAGATCAGTGCGAGGGTGTTTGCCCGGTGCGCGATCCGCTCGAGCCGGTGGCCATTGGCCGCCTGGAACGCTGGGTCGGAGACCGGGCGATCGCCGAGGGCTGGACCAAGCAGAACCACATCGAGCCCAACCGCCACCGGGTTGGCATCATCGGCTCGGGGCCGGCCGGAATGGCCTGCGCCGCCGATCTCGCCAAGGCCGGTTGCGCTGTCACGGTCTACGAGGCGTTGCACGAACCGGGCGGGGTGCTGCGCTATGGCATTCCCGATTTCCGCCTGCCAAATTCGGTGGTCGATGCCGAGATCGGCAATCTGATCGGGCTGGGCATCGAGATCAAATGCAACACCCTAGTCGGGCGTCTGTTCACGATCGAACAGATGATCGAGGAAATGGGCTACGACGCGGTCTTCATCGGTACCGGCGCCGGCTCGCCGAGGTTCATGGACATTCCCGGGGAAAATCTGAACGGGGTGCTCTCGGCCAATGAACTGCTAACGCGCTGCAACCTGATGAAGGCGGGGCGCTTTCCCGAATATGACACTCCGATGCAGATCGGACGCCGAGTCGCGGTGATCGGGGCGGGCAACACGGCGATGGACGCGATGCGGGTGACACTGCGTCTCGGTGCCGAGAAGGTTTACTGCATCTACCGGCGCACCGAGGCCGAAAGCCCGGCCCGCGTCGAGGAAATCCATCACGCACAGGAGGAGGGCATCGAGTTCCAGTGGTTGACGGCGCCGGTCGAGATCCTCGGCGACGACGACGGCCGCGTCCACGCCATGCGCTGCATTCGGATGGAGCTGGGCGAACCCGACGCCTCGGGGCGGCGCCGGCCGGTGCCCGTCGAGGGCAGTGAATACGAGTTTGAGACCGACATGGTGGTCTATGCGATCGGCACCAGCGCCAATCCTATCCTGGGTCAGACCTCGCGGATACGTCTCGACAAGCGCGGCTACATCGAGACCGACGAAAACCTGGCGACGTCGCTGGCGGGCGCCTACGCCGGCGGCGACATCGTCACTGGTGCTGCCACCGTGATCCTCGCGATGGGCGCGGGCCGTAAGGCGGCGTTAAGTATCAAGGAATATCTCGGAATCCGCGACAGCGCGACGGTCTATCAACCGGAGCGAACCGACCTTGAGGGAACGCTGTTCGGGTTTGACCTCGCGGAGCGGAACTTCGCCCGGGTGCGGCTGGCGTGAGGGGAGCGGGAAAGCGGACATGAGCACCCAAGTGAGCGAGATGAGCGGTCAGGCCCAGGATCAGCGCAGCGTTGGTGAGGCTGGCAGGGACGCCTCGCCTGCGGTACGGCCGACGCTGTTGCTCGACGAACACATCGTCGAGATCATCAGTGATTCCGGCGAGGGCGCGCAGCGATGCGGGCAGTCGTTTGGCGCCATCGCGGCCCGCATGGGCAACGGAATCTGGACCGTCGAGATCATCCCGGCCGAGATCCAGCCACCGAAACGCAGTATCGCCGGGGCCAGCGGCAACCGGGTCCGCCTGGCATCGCACCGGGTCAGCAATGGCGGTGACGAGGCCGATCTGGTGGTTGCCTTCAACGAGCAGGTCCTGCTCAGCCGCCTGCGTCCGGGCGAGATCAAGCCCGGCGGCATCATCCTGCTGGAAAGCATGTGGGGGAACGACCGGAACCCGGAGATCACCA
>DATLAW010000320.1:0-3662 GCA_035527255.1 Thermohalobaculum sp.
CGGAGCCATGAAGCCGCACGAGATTGCCAAGCAGGGCATTGCCAGGACGTTCCAGAACATCGCCCTGTTCAACGGCATGTCGACGCTGGACAATATCATGACCGGGCGGCTGACCAGGATGCGCAGCAACATATTCTGGCAGGCGCTGTGGAAAGGGCCGGCCGAGCGCGAGGAGATCGAGCATCGCGAGAAGGTCGAGCAGATCATTGATTTTCTCGAGATCCAGGCGATCCGCAAGACCCCGGTCGGGCGCCTGCCCTACGGCCTGCAAAAGCGCGTCGAGCTGGGCCGGGCGCTGGCAGCTGAGCCGAAGCTGCTGCTGCTGGACGAGCCTATGGCCGGGATGAATGTCGAGGAAAAGCAGGACATGTGCCGCTTTATCCTCGACGTGAACGATGAATTCGGCACCACCATCGCGCTGATCGAGCACGATATGGGCGTGGTGATGGACATCGCCGACCGGGTGGTTGTGCTCGACTACGGCAAGAAAATTGGCGACGGCACACCTGAAAAAGTGCGCGCCAACCAGGATGTGATCGACGCGTATCTGGGGGTTGCCCATGACTGACGTAAGCCGCCAGCCAAATACGGGAGAATGTGCATGGGTTTCCTGACCGATCCATTCTTTTACGAGGTCCTGGTCTCGGGCCTGCTGGCCGGGGTGATGTATGCCCTGGTGGCGCTGGGCTTCGTGCTGATCTTCAAGGCCTCCGGCATTTTCAACTTCGCCCAAGGTGTGCTGGCGCTATTCGCGGCGCTGACGCTGGTGGGCTTCCAGAAGGGACAGGTTCCCTTCGCCCATCTGATCAACGCGATCTTCGGCACCGAAGTGCAGTTCTGGAGTGATGCCGGGATCCCCGATTTTCTCGCCATCCTGCTGACGCTGGTGGTGATGATCGCGCTGGCCTGGGTGATCGTGCGGGTGGTGCTGCGGCCGCTGGTGAACCAGGAGGGGATCATCCTGTTCATGGCCACCATCGGGCTGGCCTTCGTGCTCGAAGGACTGGGCGACATTATGTGGGGCGCCAACGTCAAAAAGCTGGATGTTGGCCTGCCCTCGGGCCCCTCGGATGCAATTATCGACGCGACCGGCATGTTCGTCGACAAACTCGAGATATCGGCCGCCGTGGTGGCGATCATCCTGGTTGTCGCGCTGACCCTGTTCTCGCAATACACCAAGATGGGCCGGGCGCTGCGCGCAGTGGCCGACGACCATCAGGCGGCGCTCAGCGTCGGCATCTCGCTGGAGACGATCTGGTGGATCGTCTGGTCGGTGGCGGGCATCGTGGCGCTGGTCGCCGGGGTCATGTGGGGCGCCAAGTCGGGGGTGCAGTTCTCGCTCAGCCTGATCGCGCTGAAGGCGCTGCCGGTGCTGATGCTGGGCGGCTTCACCTCGATCCCGGGCGCCATCATCGGCGGGTTGATGATCGGCGCCGGCGAGAAGCTGTTCGATTTCTATATTGGCGTGCCGTTTCTGGGCGGCGCGACCGAAAACTGGTTCGCCTATATGCTGGCGCTGGGCTTCCTGCTGTTCCGGCCCCAGGGCCTGTTCGGCGAAAAGATCATCGAGAGGGTGTGACCAGATGCTCTACTGCGCGCAAATCGTAGGGCGGGGTTCACCCCGCCATCTTCGGCGAAAGATTTGGCGGGGTGAACCCCGCCCTACAGGTGCGCGTTCATTTGGGGCGGGGGTCTAGACAATGCTCTATCGTGAAGCCGGTGAATTCAAGACCAGCTACCAGGCCGATCTGGCGACCTTTCCGATCCGGTTCGATCTGTGGGGGTTCTGGGCGATTATGGCGTTCGCGGCGCTGGTGGTGCCGTTCTTGATCAACGACTATTGGGAGCAGGCGATCTTCCTGCCGTTCTTCGTTTTCGCCCTGGCGGCACTGGGGTTGAATATCCTGACCGGCTATTGCGGCCAGGTATCGCTTGGCACTGGCGGGTTCATGGCGGTGGGCGCCTATGCGTCCTATAAGCTGATGACCTCGTTCCCCGGTCTCGACATCGTCTCGATCACGCTGATCTCAGGCGCCATCACGGCGGCTGTCGGCATCCTGTTCGGCCTGCCGTCACTCAGGATCAAGGGCTTCTACCTGGCGGTGGCGACCCTGGCGGCGCAGTTCTTCCTGATCTGGATGTTCAACAAGTGGGGGTGGTTCTACAACTATTCCGCTTCGGGCCAGATCTCGGCGCCGGAGCGCACCATGTTCGGCCTCGCCATCACCGGCGCCAATACTGAACCGGCGGTGACCTATCTGTTCTGTTTCGCCTTCCTGTTCGTCTTTGCCTGGGTTGCGCGCAATCTGGTACGCGGGCGGATGGGGAGGTCGTGGATGGCGATCCGCGACATGGATATCGCGGCCGAGATCATCGGGGTGAATCCGCTGATGACCAAGCTCAGCGCCTTCGCGGTATCATCGTTCTACATCGGCATGTCCGGCGCGCTGTATCTGATGTTGTGGAAGGGCGCGGCCGAGGGCACCGAGGCGTTCCCGATCAACGTCTCGTTCAATGTGCTGTTCATGATTATCATCGGCGGCCTCGGCTCGATTTTCGGCTCGCTGGTAGGGGCGGCCTTCATTGTGCTGCTGCCAGTGGTGTTCAAGAACGTGTTCGTCGGTGCGCTTGGCTGGCCGACAGATATCGCCGAATATTGCCAGATCATGCTGCTTGGCAGCCTGATCATCATTTTCCTGATTGCGGAGCCGCAGGGAATCGCTGCACTCTGGCGAACAGCGAAGGAGAAACTGCGTCTCTGGCCCTTCCCGCATTGAGGGGCCGGCGGCACTATCTGGCTCCGCGTAGGGGCTCAACATTGTCCAATTCCAGGGAGGACAGGACATGAAACTGACCAAACTCGCAATCGTGGTAGCAACCGCGCTGGCGGTAGCAACTCCGGCGGCGGCCGAAATGGTGTTTCCGCTGCTCAGCTACCGCACCGGGCCGTATGCGCCGAACGGTATTCCGTTCGCCGATGGGGTCTCCGACTACTTCACGCTTCTGAACGAGCGCGATGGTGGCATCGATGGCGTGCCGATCAAGATGATCGAGTGCGAAACCGCCTACAACACCGACAAGGGTGTTGAGTGCTACGAGGCGACAAAGGGCCAGGGCGCGCTGTACTACCAGCCGCTGTCAACCGGCATTACCTATCAGCTGATCCCGAAGGTCACCGCCGACGGCATCCCGCTGCACTCGATGGGCTATGGCCGCACCTCAGCCGCCAACGGCAAGATATTCAGCCACATCTTCAACTTCCCGGGCACGTACTGGGATGCCGCCTCGATAATCGTCAAGCATATCATCGATCAGGAAGGTGGATCGATCGAGGGCAAGAAGATCGCACTGGTCTACCACAACTCGGCCTACGGCAAGGAGCCGATCCGGACCCTCGAGGAGCTGGCCAAGAAGCACGGCTACGAGCTGATGCTGCTGCCGGTCGATCATCCGGGACAGGAGCAGAAGGCGACCTGGCTGCAGGTCCGCTCGGAAAAGCCGGACTACGTGCTGATGTGGGGCTGGGGCGTTATGAACCAGGTCGCTGTTCAGGAGGCCGCCAACATCCGCTTCCCGATGGACAAGTTCATCGGCGTCTGGTGGTCGGCATCCGAGAACGATACCGTGCCCGCCGGTGATGGTGCTGACGGCTACAAGGCAGT
>DATLAW010000321.1:0-9740 GCA_035527255.1 Thermohalobaculum sp.
GACATCGTCGGGACCGGAAGCGGTCCGCCTGCATGGGTAAAGTTGAAACGGGCCAGCAGGGTGGCCAGGATGATATGCGCCTGCATCATTGCAAAGTTGGCGCCGACGCAGACCCGCGGACCAGCCCCGAATGGCAGATACAGATAGCGATCCCGCTTGGCGGCCTTCTCGGGCGCGAAGTTGTCCGGGTTGAAGGCATCCGGGTCGTCCCACCACATCCGGTGCCGATGCAGGGCATAGATCGGCATGAAAAGCGTGTCGTTCGGCAGCACCTGACGCCCGGCGAGCACATCCGGTTCGCGCACGTTCCGGGCCAGCAGCCCGACCGGTGGATACAGCCGCATGGCCTCCTCGATCACCTGACCGGTATATGGCGTTACCGCGAGGTGTCCGGCGTCCGCCGGGGCATCGCCCAATGCCGCCTGCGCCTCGGCGCTACAGCGCTTCTGCGCTTTCGGGTCACCGGCCAGCAGCAGCAGCGCCCATGACAGGGTCAGGGCGGTGGTCTCGTGGCCGGCGACAATGAAGAACTGCATGTTGTACAGCACTTCCTCGGACGTCATGCGCCGGCCGGTCTGGGCATCCACGGCGTTCAGCATGTGATCGAGCAGGTCATCGGCGCGACCGGACCCGCCTGCCGCAGTTTCGCGCCGCCGCGTCTCAATCGCGCGCGAGACCATTGCGTGCATGGTTTTGACCGATGCCCTTCCCAAAATCGCGCCCGGTCGTGGCATCCAGTATGGGACGTGCAGAAAATCGAGGATCGAGGCGCGGCCCACGGTCTCGAAATACCGGATGATGGCTTGACCATAGACCTCGCTGTCAAAATGGTCCCGGCCCGACAGTGCCACGTCGCAGATGACATCGAAGGTCGCCGACAACATCTCGCCGACCACCTCGGTCGGCTTATCGGATTTTGCCAATCGTTGGGCCGTGCGTTCGGCGGTGGCGGTCATCATTGGCGCCAGCGCCACCACATTGCGTTGCGCGAAGACCGGCGCCACCGCCCGGCGCTGCCAGCGCCAGCTTGCTCCCTCCGAAGTGAACAGACTGTCGCCTACAGCCGGACGCAACATCCGCAGCATGACCTCGGATTTCGGGTAATTCCCGACATTGTCGAGGAAAATACGCCGCAGCGCCCCCGGATCCTGCAACATGTGCCAACGGCTACCAAGCCGGCCCGAAACCATCGGTTGGACATAAGAAAGCCCCGGAATGATCTCGAGCACGTTGCGCCGCGCCGCGCGCAAGGTCGCCAACAGCGATAGTGTCCCGGTCGGTGGCGCGATTCGAGGTGGTTCGTACATGCCTCAGCATAGACGAAATTGCCCGTTTGCTGACAGATGTGTCGGTAGGGTGCCTGGTTTCAATTGAAACCGAACGTGAGCGCTAACCCGTCTTACGCGGCGCCATCTCATCCGGCCGCGCTTCTCGGGCCATGTGATCCAGCACGGCGTTAACAAATTTGGTCTCGTTTCCCTCTTCGAAAAACGCTTTGGCAACATCGACATATTCGCCGATGCTCACCTTCGGTGGAATGTCGGGGCGGGCGGATAATTCGTGCCCGGCGGCTCGGAACACCGCGCGCAGGGTAGCATCGATTCGGCCAAGCGGCCATTTTGCCACCAGCGCCCGGTCAGTAAGATGGTCGATCGCCGACTGGCGCGTGACAACGCCCTTCAGGATATCGCGGAACAGCTCGACATCGGCTTCGTGGTATTGGTTGCCCTCGATTTTGGCGCCCAGGCGGTGATCTTCAAACTCGCGCCGCACGGTTTCCCAGTCGGTTCCGGATATCTCCATCTGGTACAGCGCTTGCACTGCCGCCAACCTGGCGGCCGATCGGGTCAGCCGAGCGGTTTCGCGGGCTTTGGAGGTCATACTATGCGGTCCTCGGCTGGTTGGCGGCGGCGGCCAACAGAATGTCGGCGTCGCCCGGTACTGCGGATTCACGGCCCGGTATTCCTCGGAAACGCCGGGCCAGCGCGATCAGATACAGTGCCGCCGTGGCAGCGCCACCACCCTTGTCCATCTCGCCCGGATCGGCCCGAACTGCCGCCTGGGACAGGTCTTCGCAGGTCAGAATGCCGTTGCCAATCGCCAAACCACGCTCGACGCCCAACAGCATCAACCCGCGCGAGCTGTCGTTGCAGACCGTCTCGTAATGGGTGGTCTCGCCGCGAACCACGCAGCCAAGCGCGACATAGCCCTCGAATGCACCGGATTCCGCGGCCAGCCGGATCGCCACCGGAACCTCCAGCGCACCCGGCACCTCGATCAACTCGTGTGTTGCACCGGCTGCATCCAGCACGGCGCGCGCGCCGGCGATCAGCCCGTCGGCGATCGTACGGTAGAACGGCGCCGCGACGATGAGGACCCGCGGCGCTGGCGATAGCGCGGGCACAGACAGGGTCGCGTGTTCTTGGGTCGATGCCATCTCAGACTCCGCGTTTCGGGATCGGCCGGGTGCCGACGATGGTGATGCCATAGCCCTCCAGCCCAACCACCTTGGGCGCTGGCGAGTTGGTCAGCATGATCATTTCAGATACGCCGAGCGCGCCGAGGATCTGTGCTCCCACGCCGTATTGCCGCAGCTGCTTCGGCGAGGCACCCCCGTCGCGCAGTTTCGACGAGATCATACCTGGCGAGGTGTCGCGCAACATCACGATGGCGCCGCGCCCCTCGGCGGCGATCGCGGCCATAGAATCAGGCACCTGCTGCCAACGGTCCGGGTTCAGCGCCAGCATGTCCTCCAGCGGATCGAGCACATGCATCCGCACCAGAACAGGTTTTCCGTCGTCGATGGTTCCTTTGACAATCGCAATATGTTCATCACCACCCGGCTGGTCGTGGAAAATCCGAATGCCCCATTCCCCGCCAATGGTCGAGGTTATGGTCTGGTTGGCAGTCTCGCGCACCAGGTTGTCGTGGCGGCGGCGATAGGCGATCAGGTCCGAGATGGTGCCGATCTTCAGGTTGTGCCGTTGGGCGAAGGCCACAAGGTCAGGCAGCCGGGCCATGGTGCCGTCGTCTTTCATCACCTCACAGATCACGCTGGCGGGGGTCAGACCCGCCAGACGAGCGATGTCGACCGCCGCTTCGGTATGCCCGGCCCGCATCAGCACTCCGCCGTCGCGGGCGCGCAGCGGGAACACATGCCCCGGCGTGGCGATATCCGCCGGGCCGGAGTTCGGATCGATGGCAACTGCGATCGAGCGTGCGCGGTCATGGGCCGAGATCCCGGTGGTGACGCCCTCGCGCGCTTCGATCGAGACGGTGAAGGCGGTTTCGTGGCGCGACTGGTTGGTCGGCGACATCATCGGCAGACCCAGCGCATCCAGCCGTTTTGGCTCCATCGCCAGACAAATTAGACCGCGCCCGTGGGTCGCCATGAAGTTCACCGCGTCAGGGGTCGCCATCTGGGCCGGGATCACCAGATCGCCCTCGTTCTCCCGGTCCTCGTGATCGACCAGAATGAACATCCGCCCATTGCGCGCCTCGTCGATGATCTCGGAGACCTTGGAGATGTAGTCGCTGTAGTGGGTCTCGCTCATCGGGTGCTCCGGTCCGGGCTAACGCTATTGGGCATCGGCATTTCAGCTCGCCATTTCATTCAGGCGGGCTACATACCGCGCCATCAGATCGATTTCCAGGTTGACCCGCCCGCCCGGTTCCGCCCCGGCCAGGCTGGTTACTACCCAGGTATGGGGCGTGATGCTGACGCCGAAAGTGGTGCCGCCGGTATCATCTTCAACCTCGTTCACCGTCAGAGAGATACCGTCGACACAGACCGAACCCTTGTTGGCAATGAACTTGGCCAGCGCGGCAGGCGCCCGCAGCGATAGACGATGACTATCGCCATCAGGCCGAATGGTGGTGATCTCGCCGACCCCGTCGACATGGCCGGATACGATGTGCCCACCCATCTCGTCGCCCAACCGCAACGAGGGTTCCAGGTTGATCCGCTGGCCAGGCTGCCAGCCACTTAGCGTTGTCTTGGACTTGGTCTCGGCGGAAGCAGCGACCTCGAACCAGTTCTGGCCGTTGTCGGTTCCAGTTTCCATCACTGTCAGGCAAATTCCGTTACAGGCAATCGAGGCGCCGATCTCGATGGTCTCCGTCGCCCGGCGGCAACCAATGCGCAGATAGGTGTCGCCAGCGTCTCTGCGGGACAGAAGAGTGCCGACTTCACGTATGATTCCGGTGAACATGCCAGGGTCCTCGGCCTTTGTCGTACATTGTCGGGTTTGTTGCGGCCAGCGATACAGAATGCCGCCCGGCCCGGCAAGCCATCAGCGCGCTCATCAGCGTATCTATCGATATAAGCCTTTCATTAACCATCACCATGTTAGCCCACAAAGACAGATGGCAAATGAATACCACCATGGGGGCCAATGTAGTGACCGGTGAGGCCTCTGGGCATGTTTTCCTCTTTCTGCAGGGACCGCATGGACCGTTTTTCCGTCGCCTTGCCATGCGCTTGTCCGCCGCCGGGGCAGGGGTGCGGCGAATCGCCTTCAACCCAGGCGACGAAGCAGAATGGGCGGGCGCGGGTCCACTCGACCGGTATCTCGGGTCGGAACGCGCCTATCCAGACTGGCTCGCTCATCAGCTTACCCTGCACGGCGTCACTGATATCATCCTCTATGGCGATGCCCGGCCGGAACATGCCCAGGCCATCGAGATCGCGAAACCCCGCGGAATTCTGTGCCACTGCCTCGAGGAGGGATATCTTCGCCCCTACCGCGTGACGTATGAGCGTTGGGGCAACAACGGAAATTCACGACTGTGCAATATCTCGTTGGCGCGCATGGTCCGTGCGCTGGACCCTGCGGCGGCACCACTTGAAGAACCGGGTGACGGCTGGGGCGCTTACCGATCGCACCTCTGGCACTCTGCGCGTTACCACGCTCGCATGTTGTTGCCCTCGCATCGATACGGTCGCCACCGCAGCCGCCGTGGCCTGCCGCTGTGGAGCGAGTTCGGAATTTATCTTCGACGCCTCGCAGGATTGCCGCTCCGGCGCCTCGTTCAGGGTCTGCGGACCCGGCGGCTATTGGCCAGCGGGCAAAGCTTTCATCTGGTGCTGTTGCAACTCTCGTTTGATTCCTCAATGCAGACCCACTCCGACTACTGCAATTCGGCAGATTTCGTCAGTGACTGCATTGATGCCTTCGCAAATAGCGCGCCGGCGACAGATTTTCTTGTTCTCAGATCACATCCCTTCGAGGACGGCCGCGAGCGGCTCGACTGGGTCATTGCCGATGCCGCCGAGCGGTTGGGTGTGGCGGATCGGGTCTTGTTCCTCGACGGCGGTCGAGGTTTAAGATCGCTGCTCGATGGCGCCGGGTCGGTTGTCACCATAAACTCGACCGCCGCCCAACAGGCGCTTTGGCGCGGCCTGCCGGTTTTGGCGCTGGGGCGTGCGGTCTACGCCAAGCCCGGCATCGTCTCGAATCAATCAATGGATGCCTTCTTCGCCGCTCCGCGTCGACCGGTCGAGCAGGCATACTTGCCGTTCCGCTGGTTTCTGTCGGAGACCTCGCAACTCAAGGGCTCATTCTATTCCCGGTCCGGAATTTCCGAGCTGCTGGCTCCGCTTACGACGGCAATTCTGGCGCCCATCAATGCCTATGACCGTGTGCTCGCGGCCGCTCCCGAACCGGATTTGTCTGCGATCCCCACAATCCATGCTGCCAACCCTCACCCCTCAGCCCCGGCTAATTTCCGGGAGCGCCCATCGCCGAGCCGGGCCGTAGTTTGATGTCGCCCGGGTTACTGTCTCCGCAACACAATCCTTAGAACGAGGAGATCCGCGTTGGTTTCGCCTGTCACCATTCCCCGATTCTGCGTTCTCGCCGGGCTCATCCTCAGCCTTGGTGCCTGTGGCCTGCCGCGCAGCGGCCCCGACTATGCCGAGGTCATCGCCCCAGCCTCGTCGGGTCTGTCGTTCGACGTCGTGCGGGTCACCTCCGCCGTCACCGCCGCGACCCGAATCGATGAGCGCTCCGGCTTCACCGTCTCCTTTACCGAGGCCCAGGTCGAGAACACCGCCACCGTTGCCCAAGGCGACGTGATGGCGATCACGGTGTGGGAAAACATCGACCAGGGGTTGCTGAACCCGCAGGGCATCGGCGCAACGCCACTGCCGCATGTGAAGGTCGATGAGCGGGGCTTCATCTTCGTGCCCTATGTCGGTCTGATCCGAGCCTCGGGCCGGACCCTGTCGCAGCTGCGCGAGACCATCCAGGCTCGGCTGGCGGAGAAGACCCTGAACCCGCAGGTCGATGTCTTTCCGGTCGACGCAAAGGGCCGGGTGATCAGCATTCAGGGCCAGGTTCGCACGCCGGGGCTGTACCCGATCGAGCGGCCAACCGAGCGGCTTCTTGCCATGTTGGCCCGCGCGGGCGGCGTCACCGAAGACCCTGAGGTGATCCGGCTCAAGCTGCGTCGAGGCTCCGCCACCGGCGAGATCTGGGTGCAAGACCTTTATGACGATCCGGCCAACAACGTGGCGCTGCAAACCGGCGATGCCCTGATCGCCGAGCGCGACCGGCGAATTTTCACGGCGCTCGGTGCTGTTGGCCGCCCCTCGGTGGTCCCGTTCCCGGTGCGCGATCTATCCGCCGAGCGGGCGATGGGCGCTGTTGGCGGGCTGATCGACGCCACCGCTGACCCGACCGGTGTGTTCGTGTTCCGCAACGAACAGGCGGCGATTGCCGCCAAAATTCTACCGGGCGGATCCGGCACCGGAGAATCGAACCGCGTCGTCTATCTGCTCGACCTTACCAAACCCGGTGGCCTGTTCCTGGCCCGCGAGTTCATCATGCGCGACGGCGATACGCTGTATGTCACCTCGGCGCCGTTCACCAAATGGATGAAGGTTTTGCAATCGATCGCGCCCCTGGTGACCTTCACCGGCTCGGCCCGGGCGCTGACGATGTAGTGAGCGGATGCCTACCGGCCCGAAGCCCGGCGCCAAAGCGAGTAGACGTCGCTCCCAACCGGCTCGGTAAGCGCCAAATCGAATGCGGGCGCTTGCTCCAACCGGTCGAGCCCGAAAGCGCCGATCCCCGGTACACCATCGCCGCCGATCGCTTTTCCCGCGGTAAAAAGTGCTATTTCATCGACCAGCCCGGCCGCCAGTAGCGCGGCCGCCAGCTTTCCGCCGCCCTCGCAGAGCACTCGTGTCACCCCGCCGTCCGCCAGCGCCCGCAGCGCGCCCGCCATGTCGAGCAACCCGCCGTCCCCCTCGGCCACCTCGATTGTCTCGACGCCGAGCCCGTTCAAGGCCGCTCGCCGCTCGCCCGGCGCGCCGGGGCGGTGCAAGACCCGCAGCGGAATCTCCCGCGCGCTGGCAACCAACCGCCCGGTCAACGGCAGCGACAGCCCACCATCGACGACGACTCGCACCGGCTGAACCACCTTTTGCCCAAGCCCGCGCACATCCAACATCGGATCGTCTGTCCGCGCGGTACCGGCGCCGATCAACACAGCATCAGCCTGGGCCCGCGTCAGATGTACCCATCCGCGGGCGCGGTCGCCGGTAATCCATCGGCTCTCGCCCTGACGGGTGGCAATGCGCCCATCCAGCGTCGTCGCGAGCTTCAGCGTCAGATGCGGGCGCCGCCTCTCGATACAGGACAGGAACCCGGCATTGAGACCGCGCGCCTCTGCCGCCATCAGCCCGGTCTCGACCGCAATCCCAGCCGCCGCCAGCGCCGCGAAACCGCGCCCACGGACCCGTGGGTCAGGGTCTTCCAGTGGGCAAACCAACCGGGAAATTCCGGCGCCGACCAACGCCTCCGCACAAGGCGGGGTGTGGCCGTGATGGGCACAAGGCTCCAGCGTTACATAGGCGGTCGCGCCCGCCAGCGCCTCGGCGCCGTAGCGGGTCCGGGCTTGCTTCAAAGCCACCGATTCCGCATGCGGCCGCCCGCCATCGGCGGTGGCGCCCCGCCCCAGCACCCGGCCATCGCGGACCAGCACCGCGCCAACGGCGGGGTTAGGCGCCACCCGGCCCAGACTGCGCGCCGCCAGCGTCATCGCCATGCGCATCCAGCGGACATCGCCCACCTGGCTCACGGCGCCGCCCACGCATCAATCCTCGGGCGAGGCGTCGGGGGGGCGCAGTTCGGCGACGAATTCCTCGAAATCATCCGCCTCCTGGAAATTCTTGTAGACGCTGGCGAACCGCACATAGGCAACGGTGTCGATCCGGGCCAGCGACTCCATGACGATTGCGCCGATGGTGTCCGATGGAATGTCGGTGTCGCCCATGCTCTCCAGCCGCCGGACGATGCCCGAGATCATTTGCTCGATGCGATCCGGCTCGATCGGGCGCTTCTGCATGGCAATGCGGATCGAGCGCGAAAGTTTGTCGCGGTCGAAATCCTCTCGCTTGCCATTTTTCTTGATCACGACCAGATCGCGCAACTGGACCCGCTCATAGGTGGTGAACCGGCCGCCACAGCCAGGGCAGCTCCGCCGCCGCCGGATCGCCACATGATCCTCCGCCGGGCGGGAATCTTTGACCTGGGTATCGACATTACCGCAAAATGGGCAGCGCATCTGGCTCTCCTCCGGGTACGAATACAAGTACTATAGGGTTATGCCAATCAATTGTGTAGGGGGTGTTTGCTACCGCTAAATCTGCCCAAGATTGCCATTGATTGCGCCGATCACTATCCTGTGTCCGGCGCTGTACTTCTTCACCATCTGGCGCATCTCTGCGGAACCAGAGACAAAGGACAGGAGAAAATTCATGGGAAAATTTGCTGCGATCCTGCTAGCGGGATTGATCGCCTTACCAGCCAGCATGGCCCTGGCGGGCGAGGGAGCCGGCACCTTCACCGGTGCCAGCAACCACGTCACCTCCGGCGCCGTAGAAGTCGTCAAAACTGCCGACGGCTGGGAAGTGCACCTGAAGGACGACTTTTCCCTGGACGGCGCGCCGGACGCGCGTGTTGGCTTCGGGGCTGCAGGAAAATTTGTCGACGCAACCGATTTTGAGCCGCTGCGTTCAAATACCGGAGCGCAGGTCTACAAAGTCCCCGCCGATATCGACCCCACCGCCTTTGACGAGGTCTATATCTGGTGCCGCCAGTATTCAGTCCCGCTCGGCGTCGCACAACTCACCAACTGACCCCAGCCGACGTCGCAACGCGGTCCCTCCCCCCACGGGGGGAGGGATAGGGAGGAGGTCTTCTCCCCTCAAAAGTTCTCGTAGATCGGGAGCCGGTCGCACAGTACCTTGACCTTGGCCTTCACGGCGGCCTCGACAGCGCCATTCCCGTCCTCGCCATTCACCGCCAGCCCATCAATTACCTCGACGATCAGGCGGCCGATCTCGGCGAAATCCTCTGCGCCAAACCCGCGCGTCGTGCCTGCGGGCGATCCCAGCCGAATCCCCGAGGTCACCATCGGCTTCTCCGGATCCCAGGGAATGCCGTTCTTGTTGCAGGTGATATTGGCCCGGCCGAGTGCGTTCTCGGCGGCAATACCGGTCACGCCCTTGGGCCGCAGGTCGACCAGCATCAAATGGGTGTCAGTGCCGCCGGTCACAATCGCCAGTCCGCCGTCGATGAGGGTCTTGGCCAGCATCTGCGCATTGACAACGACCTGCGCCGAATAGGCCCGGAACTCGGGCCGCAACGCCTCGCCAAACGCCACTGCCTTGGCCGCGATCACATGCATCAGCGGCCCGCCCTGCAGTTGCGGGAACACCGCCGAGTTGATCT
>DATLAW010000322.1:0-3930 GCA_035527255.1 Thermohalobaculum sp.
AGCGCGCCGTAGATCAGCTTGCCCCACAGATAGCCCCAAATATTCGGGGTCAGCACCGCATTGGCGTCAAACTGCAACATCAGGTTGTGCAACGCTCGAATACGGTCGCTGTCGCGGCCGTCGAGCTCGCCGACGACCACGGCGCCGTGGCCGCTGTAGTGGACCACGCCCGGCTCCAAATAGTCGGCGCCGAAGTTCACAAAACAGCCGATGGTGCGCGGGGCGCCGACCACGCGGGCGATGGCGGTCTCGTTCAGGCCATTCTGAGCCGATACCACCACGCCGTCCGGCGCCAGATGCGGCGCCAGCGCCTGGGCCGCAGCGTCGGTATGCAGCGCCTTCACGCACAGGAAGATGGTGTCGAACTGCCCGGTCACATCCTGCGGCAGGAAGGCCGGGGCCCTGAGGGTATCCTCGAAGATCGGGCCAGCGATGCGCAGACCAGTGTTGTTGATCGCGTCCACATGCGCGGGCACGTTATCGACAAAAACCACGCCATGGCCAGCGCGTAGGAAAGCTGCACCAAGTGTCCCGCCGATGGCACCCGCGCCCCAGATCAGGATGGGCTCGGTCATGACCACGGCCCTTCCATCAAGGCGCGCGTCTCGACCACGGCCACCTCCCAGATCGCTTGCATCTCCTCATCAGGGCGCTGGTAATAGCCGCCAAAATTGCCGTCACCCAGATAGGCGCGCACGGCCTTGGGGTTCATCGCGCGCATGCTTTCAAGGTCGATCATCGGCTTTCGCTGTTCGGGCAGAACCGCGCCCTTCAGCCGAGTCCACGGGAAGTTTTCCATCCACGAGGCGTGCGAGGCGACCGTGTCGGTCTGCTGCACCTTGGCCAGCGTCTTCGGCGCGTTCCACCAGTTGTGGAATTTGACCGAGGTATCTGGATTGTCGGCCATCCATTCGATTGCCAGACTGCTGGCGGGTTGGTTGCCGCCATGCCCGTTGACGATGACGATGCGGCGGAAGCCCTGAGTGTGCAGGCAGTTCAGAATGTCGCGAACGATGCTTACATAGGTTTCAACCCGCAGGGTGATGGTGCCGGGATAGCCCATGAAATAGGGCGTGACGCCATATGGCACGACCGGAAACACCGGCACCCCCAGCGGCTCGGCAGCATCCAGCGCGATCTTCTCGGCCAGGATTGAGTCCACCGACAACGAAAGACCAGCATGCTGTTCCGTGCTGCCCAGTGGCAGGACCGCAAGATCGTTGCCTTTGAGGTAAGTCTCGACCTGCCTCCAGTCCATCTCCGAGATTTTCATGATGCGTCCTTTCTGTTTTTAGTGCAAGAATCGGCGGAACTGGTCAGGAGCGGCATCATCAGACGCTCGATATCGCTCACACCTGGCGCGAACTTCGCGTGCCAGTGCCACAAAAACTCACCCCCGCGCCGCCGCCACCTTGCGGTACGGGCTCGCCGGATAAACCCCCAGCACCTTCAACTGCTTGCAGAAGAACCCCAGCTCCTGCAGCGCCAGTTCCAGCGGGCGGTCGTCCGGGTGGCCCTCGACCTCGGCATAGAACTGGGTCGCGGTAAACGAGCCGTTCACCATGTAGCTCTCCAGCTTGACCATGTTGACGCCGTTGGTAGCGAACCCGCCCATCGCCTTGAACAACGCCGCCGGCACGTTGCGGACCTCGAACACGAAGCTGGTCATCGCGTCGCCACCCATCCGGTCGGCCTCGATCTTCTGGCGCGACATCGCCAGGAACCGCGTCGTATTGTGGTCGGCATCCTCGATATCGGCGGCCAGCACGTCCAGCCCATTCAGCTCGCCCGCCAGGGTCGAAGCGATAGCGGCGCGGCTCCCATCGCCGGAGGCTGCCACCAGCACCGCGCTGCCAGCGGTATCGGCACCGGTGATCGGCTTGATATCATGCTTCTTCAGAAACTTGCGGCATTGACCCAACGCTACCAAATGGCTCTGCGCTTCCTTGATATCCGCCAGCTTGGCTCCCGGGACACCCAACAGCTGCAACCGGATCGGCACAAAATGCTCGCGGATGATGTAAAGCCCGCTCTCCGGCAACAGGTGGTGAATGTCGGCCACCCGGCCATACAGCGAATTCTCAATCGGCAGCATCGCCAACTGAGCCTCGCCGCCACGCACCAGGGCAATCACGTCCTCGAAGGTCGGGCACGGCACCGGCTCCATCTCTGGATAGGTCTCGCGGCAGGCCTGATGCGAATAGGCGCCAAGCTCGCCCTGAAAGGCGATCCGGCCCGGAGCCTTGCTGTTCATCCGATAATCTCCGCTATTTTGACCCGGTTGGGCGTTTGGTCGCGCCTTATACGTCTTGGCAAAGCGCGCGTGAAGGCGCTAATGATGCGCAAAACTAATGCGGTCGCTCAACTGGCGCTGACGAAGGGGATACGGGACATGAATTCTCACAAGGCCAACATGTACGTGGGCGCGGTCATCGGATCGTTGCTGTTCTTCCTGCTGCTCAACTTCTTCTCGGACCTGATCTATGTCGGGCGCGGCCATTCCGAGCACGAGGCGCTGGCGTTCGCGGTTGAGGTCGAGGCAGCAACAACCGAGGGCGGCGAGGCCGAAACGTCGGTCGACTGGGCAGCATTGGTCGCAGCGGCTGACTCCGCCAACGGCGAAAAGGTCTTCGGCAAGTGCAAGGCCTGCCACAAGGTCACTGACGGCGCCAACGGCGTCGGCCCGGCGCTTTGGGGCATCGTTGGCCGCGATGTCGCGTCGGTCGCCGGTTACAGCTACTCGGACGCAGTGACGGCGATTGACGGCAACTGGGATCTGGAAGAGCTTTCGGCCTTCCTCGAGTCGCCGAAGGCCTACGCGCCAGGCACCAAAATGGGTTTTGCCGGGTTGAAGAACATCCAGGACCGGGTCGATTTGATTGTCTATCTGAACCAGGCTGACGGCACGCCGACGGAAATGGTTCCGGCAGGCGCGGCGTCCGAGGCGGCATCTGGCACCAGCACCGTTGAGGCCGCGGTCGAGGCCGTCACCGCCGCGACCCAAGGCGCGACCGAGGCGGCAACCACCGTTACCGAGACCGTCACCGAGACTGTCACCGCCGCAGCCGAGGCCGTAGCGGCCGCGACGGGCGGAGATGACTTCGCAAGCTTGATCGCCTCCGCCGATGCTGATGCCGGTAAGAAGATTTACCGCAAATGCAAAGCCTGCCACAAGGCCGAGGAAGGCAAGAACGGCGTCGGCCCGTCCCTCTGGGGTGTCGTCGGTCGCGACGTCGGCTCGGTCGAAGGCTACAAATATTCGGACGCAGTGATGGGCATGGAAGGCAACTGGACTGGCGCCAATCTGGACGCCTACCTCGCCGACCCAAAGGCTTTCATTCCGGGCAACAAGATGTCGTTCCCCGGTCTCAAAGACCCGCAGGACCGTGTGAATGTGATCGTGTTCCTGAACCAGGCCGATGGCACGCCTGAGCCGCTTGAGTGACCCCCGATCACGCAATGATGATCAGGGCCGCGCACCGCGCGGCCCTTTTTATTGCCCGGTATCGGTGCGCACGCTTGAATCCACGCCGCCTTCACCCTAACCGTTAGGACGAGCAGACGGGAGGCGGGACATGACCCGGACATTATGACCTGGACACGGCGAGATGTCGGGCGGCTGGCGGCAGGCACCGCCGCAATTGCGGCGTTGCGTGCGTCGGTGTCTTTTGGCGCTGAGACTACCGTTGCGCACGGTGTCTCGGCGTTCGGCGACCTGAAATACCCCACCGGCTTCGATCGCTTCGACTACGTCAACCCGGATGCACCGGTCGGCGGCACCTTCTCGACCGGAGCGGGCGGCACCTTCGACAGCTTGAATCCATTCATCCTGAAGGGCAATCCTGCGACCGGCATGACGTTGACCTTCGATTCGCTCATGACCTCTGCCGATGACGAGTCGGACGCGATGTATGGACTGGTCGCGGCATC
>DATLAW010000323.1:0-11696 GCA_035527255.1 Thermohalobaculum sp.
ACCGAAGCTGGCGCGCGGACATGGGAGATCCTCACCTCGCTCGCAGCAACCTGCCAACAGACCGGAACCTCGTTCGTCGATCTTATCGTCGAACAGTTGACCATGAGCCCTCAAACCGAGGGCGCAGGCTAAACAGGTACCCCCAGCGGGGGGAGGGGACGCCTGCACAAACAGTTGGTTTGGCGTTCCCCTCCCCTACAAGGGGAGGGGTTAGGGGAGGGGTCCATTGCACCGCCGCCCCCCTCAACGCATCACGAAGGGGTTGCCCGGTGCCGCTTCGGAGGTGGATATCCACACTGATTTGGTCTCGAGATACCCCCGGATCGCCTCGATGCCGCTTTCGCGGCCAATGCCGGAATGTTTTACCCCGCCGAAGGGCATCATGTAGCTGACGGCGCGGTAGGTGTTGACCCAGACCGTGCCCGCCTTCAGCGCCTTCGACATCCGGATCGCCCGGGCGATATCCTTGGTCCAGACCCCAGCGGCGAGACCGTAGATCACGTCGTTGCCGATCTCGACTGCTTCTTCCTCGTCCTCGAAGCCGATGATCGACAGAACCGGGCCGAAAACCTCCTCCTGGGCGATGCGCATCTCGTTGGTGACGTCGGTGAATATGGTCGGCTGGACGAACTGACCGCCGGTCAGCCCCGGCCCCTCGGCCGGGCCACCACCGAACAAGCAACGGGCACCCTCGCCCCTGGCGATGCTGATATAGTCGAGGATCTTCTGGTACTGCGGCGCCGTCGTCACCGGGCCGATATTGGTATCCGCCAGCATCGGATCGCCGATTTTGGCGGTCTTCGCCATCGCCACCAACCGCTCGCTGAACTCATCGCGGATCGAGTTTTGCACCAACAGCCGAGAGCCGGCCACGCAGGTCTGCCCGGTGGCAGCGAAGATACCCGAGACCGCACCCGACGCCGCCGCGGCCAGATCGGCATCGGCGAAGACGATGTTGGGTGACTTACCGCCCAGCTCCAGCGACACCCGTTTGATCCCCTTGGCCGCCTGCGCATAGATCATCGCGCCGGTGCGATCCGACCCGGTGAAGGTGATCTTGGCGACATCCTTGTGTGCGACCAGCGCCGCCCCTGCTTCCTGCCCGAAGCCAGCGACTACGTTGAAGACGCCGTCCGGAATGCCCGCCTCCTTGGTCAGCGCGCCATATTCCAGCGTCGAGGCCGAGGTGAATTCGGATGGTTTTACGACTACTGAACAGCCCGCCGCCAATGCCGGAGCGCATTTCCAGGCGATGAACAGCAATGGCGAGTTCCAGGCGGTCAGCGCACCGACCACACCGACCGGCTCGTGCATGGTGAAGGTGAACAGGTCGGGCTTGTCGATCGGCACCACCGCGCCCTCGACCTTGTCGGCCAACCCCGCGAAATAGTACCACCACTCCGGGTGATAGCGCATCTGGCCCAGCATCTCCGACATCAGCTTGCCGTTGTCGCGAACCTCGATCGCCGCCAGCCGTTCGGCATTCGCCGCAACCAGGTCACCCAGCTTTCGCATGCATTTTGCCCGGGCGGACGGATTCATCGTCGCCCATGGACCCTTGGTCATCGCCCGCTTGGCGGCAGCGACCGCCCGATCCACATCGGCCTCGGTGCCGCGTGGGATGCTGGCCCAGACCTCGCCTTTGTAGGGATCGGTGGTATCGAACCATGCTCCGCCAATCGGGTCAACGTAAGCGCCGTCGATGAAATGCTGGTAGGTCTTCATTGGGGTCTCCCTGTCATGGCGTGGAAGCATTCGATGTGTTTCCCGGCCGGATAATAGGCAGGTTTGGCCGGAACCAAAGCCCTTGTTTTTCCAACCGTGCTAACCAGCGATCTGGAATGGCGATTCCAGTGCTGCCTGTCTTGACGCCGCACCGTCGTCGTCGTTAGTTATGGCATTGGTCGCGCTATGCGAACCTGCCGAAAATTGACCGAAACACCTGAGATACGAAAGCATCACGCATGAGATATGAAGCGCCGCGGACACTCGAGAGCGCCGTCGCATTGATGGCGGGAGAAAAGGGCTCTGCACAGATTCTTGCGGGCGGCACAGATTTGCTGGTCCGGATGAAGTCGGGTTTCGCCGAGCCTGATCTGGTCGTCGACATCAAGCGGATCGATGGCATGCACGCAATCACCGCCGAAAAGGGCGGCTGGCGGATTGGCGCGGCGGTTCCAGGGGCCGCGCTGGGCGAGCATGCCGGTGTGAAGGCTGACTGGCCCGGTGTCGTCGAGGCCTTGGAGCTGATCGGATCAACCCAGGTTCAGGGTCGGGCGACAATGGCTGGTAATATGTGCAACGCCTCGCCAGCCGCGGACAGTGTGCCGGCGATGGTCGCGGCGGACGCGGTTGCCCGGGTGGTTGGCCCGAACGGTACCCGCGATGTCGCCGTTGGTGATATCGCCACCGGGCCGGGCAAGACTTCGCTGACCAATGGTGAGATCGTCGAATCGATATTTCTACCGGCGCGGCCCAAGCACTCGGGCGACGCCTATCTGCGCTTCATTCCGCGCACCGAGATGGATATCGCCGTGGTCGGTGTCGGGGTCAGCCTGACCCTGGATGCCTCGGGCACCTGCACCGCTGCACGGGTGTCGCTGGGTGCCGTTGCCCCGACGGTTCTGCTGGACCAGAAAGCGGCGGCGACCCTGATCGGCACCAAGGTCGATGACGCGGCGCTGGCGAAGCTGGCGGCGGCCTGTTCGGCGGCTTGCAAACCGATTGATGACAAGCGTGGCACCATTGAATTCCGTACCAAGGTAGCGGGCGTGCTGGTACGCCGTGCCGCCACGATTGCCCTCCAGCGGGCGAAAGGCTGAAACATGACCCAGATCCATGTATCCACTACCATCAACGGCGATGCAGGCGAATTCCTGTGTGAACCGGACGAGACATTGCTTGACGTGCTGCGCGACCGCCTGGGCCTGACCGGGGCCAAGGAAGGCTGCGGCACCGGCGATTGCGGCGCCTGTTCGGTCACCGTCGACGGGCGGCTGATCTGTTCCTGCCTGATGCTGGGCGCCGAGGCCGATGGCCGCGAAGTCACCACCATCGAGGGCATGGCCAACGGCGAGACCCTGCACCCGCTGCAACGGAAATTCCTTGAACATGCCGCCCTGCAATGCGGCATCTGCACGCCAGGCATTCTGGTTGCCGCCAAGGCGCTGCTGGAGAAGAACCCGAACCCGACCGAAACCGAGGCGCGCTACTGGCTGGCTGGCAATCTGTGCCGCTGCACCGGGTATGACAAGATCATTCGCGCCGTAATGGACGCCGCACACGAGATGAGGGGAGCCTGACCATGGCACTCGATGACAAACACGAAGCCGACGGCCGCGTCTTCAAGGTTGTTGGCACCCGCCCGGTCCGCCCAGACGGTATCGACAAGGTAACCGGCCGCGCCCGCTTTGGCGCCGATATGAGCATGCCCGGCATGCTGGTCGGCTGGGTGCTGCGCAGCCCGCACGCCCATGCCCAGATCCGCTCGATCGACACCTCGAAGGCCGAGGCCCTGCCCGGCGTCAAGGCGGTGGTCACGCGCAAGGACTTCACCGCCGAATCTGACGACGTGCTGGACAACTGCATGGCCGGGGCAAAGGCACTGTATGACGGCCATGCCGTGGCAGCGGTCGCCGCAGTCAGCGCAAAAGTGGCAAAGCAGGCGCTGAAGCTGATTGCGGTCGACTATGAGGTGTTACCGCATGTCACCGATGTCGACGAGGCAATGAAGCTTGATGCGCCGGTGCTGCACAAAGACAAAACCGACGAGACGGTTCCCGCCGGCATGTCGAAGAACGTCATTCAGCGCTTCGAATACGGTCATGGCGACGTTGAGGCCGGGTTTGCCGAGGCTGACGAGATCGTCAGCCGCAGCTTCAAGACCGCCGCCACCCATCAGGGTTATATCGAACCGCATGCCTGTGTCGCCTCGATGGGACCCGACGGGCAGGCCGATCTGTGGGTTTGCACCCAGGGCCACTATATGGTGCGCAACGTCTGCGCGCCGATGCTTGGCATGGATATCGGCAAGCTGCGGGTTACCGCCTCCGAGATCGGCGGCGGCTTTGGCGGCAAGACCACGGTGTTCCTCGAGCCGGTCGCGCTAATGCTGTCGCGCAAGTCGGGCCGCCCGGTGAAGATGGTGATGACCCGCGAGGATGTGTTGCGGGCGACTGGCCCCACCGCATCGACCTCGATTGACGTCAAGATCGGCATGAAGAAGGACGGCACCATTACCGCTGGCTGGGCTGAGATGCGTTATCAGGGCGGCGCCTACCCCGGCTCGCCGGTGCAGTTCGGCGCCATGGCCGCGTTTGCGCCGTACAACCTGAAGCACGTCAAGACCATCGGTTGGGACGTTGTTACCAACCGCCCGAAGCAGGCCGCCTACCGCGCCCCCGGCGCACCAATGGGTGCCTATGTCGTCGAGAGCGTGATTGACGAGTTGTGCGGCAATCTCGGCCTCGACCGGCTGAGTGTACGGCTGAAGAACGCCTCGACCGAGGGCGCCAAGGCATCCTATGGCCCGCGATTCGGCAAGATCGGCCTGACCGCGACGCTGGAGGCGGCCAAGGCGCATCCGCATTACTCGGCACCCCTGGGGCCGAGCCAGGGCCGCGGCATTTCCTGCGGCTTCTGGTTCAACTTCGGCGGCGACACCAGCGTCTCGCTGAGCGTCAACAATGACGGCACCATCAGCCTCAGCGAGGGCAACCCGGATATCGGCGGCTCGCGCGCTTCGATGACGATGATGGCGGCCGAGGAGCTGGGCATCCCTTACGACAGTGTCCGCACCATCATCGCCGACACCAGCGCGCTGGGTCAGAACGAGGTGACCGATGGCTCACGCGTGACATTCGCCGTTGGGCTGGCCACCATCAAGGCCGCCCGTGACGCCATTACCAAGATGTGCTCGCGCGCCGCCAAGGTCTGGGGCATCGACGAGGATGCGGTGATCTGGGAGGACGGCCACGCCAAGCCCGCCGGACCCAACGCCGGCAAGTTCCCGCCGATGTCGCTGGCCGAGATCGCCGCGCAAGCCTCGAACACCGGCGGCCCGATCGCCGGGCACCACGAGGTTAACGCCGAGGGTGCGGGCGTCAGCTTCGCCACCCATATGTGCGATGCCGAAGTCGATCCGGAGACCGGGGCGGTCAAGATACTACGCTACACCGTGTTCCAGGATGCCGGCAAGGCGGTGCATCCGGCCTATGTCGAGGGCCAGTTCCAGGGTGGTGCTGTGCAGGGCATCGGCTGGGCGCTGAACGAGGAGTATATCTACGGCAAGGACGGCCGGCTGCAGAACCCCGGTTTCCTCGACTACCGGGTTCCGGTCGCCTCGGACCTGCCGATGATCGACACTGTGATCATCGAGGTGCCCAATCCGGGCCATCCCTACGGCGTGCGCGGTGTCGGCGAGACCTCGATCGTGCCGCCGCTGGCGGCGGTCGCCAATGCGGTATCAGCGGCGGCGGGGGTCCGCCTGACCGAACTGCCGATGTCGCCGCCAAGGGTGCTGAAGGCAATTGATACTGCCCGCGCCTGAACCGGGCAGCGTGAACCAGGCCCCTGAGCGATGGTGAAGGTCGCAATCTGGGGCTCACTTCGGGTGGCGACCGAGGGCCGGGCCGAGGTCGAGGTCGATGCCAAGAATCTCCGCGAGCTGCTTGACCGGCTCGCGGATGCATATCCGGGGATCAAGCCACAGATCGACCGCGGGGTTTCGGTGTCCATCGACGGGCTGATCTACAACGATTCCTGGTTCACGCCGATAGGTCGAGGCAGCGAGGTGGTCCTGCTGCCACGGATCGTCGGAGGCTAGGAAATACCGCTCGCCGAAACACAACCCGTCCCCTCTCCCCGCTGGGGTTTGGGGCGGATCAGCGAAAGGTCCAGTGGACGTTTCGCCCGCCCCAAGGGTTAGGGCGGGGGTCTGTGCAGCCCCGGAGGACGCCATGCCTGAAACCGCCCACTGGATGGAAGTTCTCGCCGAGACCCACGGCGTCGTTGCTCGTCTGGAACCCCTGGACGGCGAATACGACCTGAATTTTCGCATTATCGCTGCCGGCACCCCGACCCATGTCCTGAAGATCATGCGCCCGGACTGCGATCCAGCACTGGTCGATCTGCAATGCACCGCACTTGCGCATCTGGCGATGACCGTGCCGGGGGTACCGCTGCCCCGTGTGGTCCCAGCACTGGACGGCGCCGCCATGGTGACCCGGAACGACCCCGACGGCCGGCCGCGCCTGCTGTGGCTGATCACCTTGCTCGACGGCGTGGCATACGGGAATTTTCGGCCGCAAACGCCTGCTCTGCTGCGGGAGCTTGGACGCCGGATCGGCGAAATGGATGCCGGGCTGGCGCACCTCGAACACCCCGGCCTGACGCGCAGCTTCAAGTGGAACCCGACCGAGTCGGGCTGGATCAAGCCGCATCTCGACCTGATCGACGGTGAGCGCCGCCAGATCGTCTCCCAGATTTGCGCCGACTACGAGGTGCGATTGCAACCGGCACTGGCCGGGTTGCCAAACGCGCCAATCCACAACGATATCAACGATTACAACATCCTGGTGGCACGGGACGCCTGCGGCACGCCCCGCATTTCCGGCCTGATCGACTTCGGCGACATGACCGCAGCGCCCGCCGTCTGCGAGTTGGCCATCGCTGGGGCCTACGCGGTACTGGATCAGGAAAAGCCACTCGACGCGTTGGCGGCATTGGTGGCCGGTTATCACGCGGCCCGACCGCTGACCGAGGCGGAACTGGCGCTGATCTGGCCGCTCATGCTAACCCGCCTCGCCGTCAGTGTCGTCAATGCTGCGATGATGAAACGCGAACGCCCGAACGACCCCTATGTGGTGATCTCCGAGGCCCCGGCGTGGCGGTTCCTGGAGCAGTCCGAGGGCATCGCCCCGGAAATGGTGCTGGCGCAGTTGCGATTGGCTTGCGGCATGCCCGCCCTGCCCGCCGCCCCGCGCATCCTCGGCTGGCTGGCGGCAAAACGCGGCAGCTTCGCGCCGGTGCTGGACGAGGATCTGACCGACGCCCCGATGGTGGATCTCTCGGTCGGTAGCGCCCCAGTGCCGCGCGATCCTTTCGCGCTGCAAATTACCGAAGCCGTGGTTCTCGGAGGCGTCGTTCTAGAAGGCGAGCCCGCCCGGGTCGGCTTCTACGCCGAGCCTCGACTAATCTACACCGGCGCTGCATTCCGCAATGGCCCCTATGGTGCCAGTGACCGGCGCACCGTTCATCTCGGGATCGACGCTTTTGCCCCAGCCGGGCGCCGGGTTCTGGCGCCGATGGCGGGCACGGTCGAGGCGGTCACCAACCGGGCCGAGCGGTTCGATTATGGTGGCGTCGTCATCCTGCGCCACGAGACGGATGCGGGCGACACCTTCTTCACCCTCTACGGTCACCTGAACCCGGATGTGACCGATCGCTTGACGACCGGTCAAAGCATCGCCGCCGGGCAGGTCTTTGCCACCCTCGGCGAGCCCCACCAAAATGGCGGCTGGGCACCCCATCTGCATTTCCAACTGGCGCTGACCACCAGCGGCTTTGGTCATGACTGGCCGGGGGTCGCCAACCCTGATGAGATCGATCTCTGGGCAGCGATTTGCCCAAACCCGGCGGCGCTGCTGAACCTCTCCGACCAGGCGACGCATCACAAGGGGCCGGATTTCGACGCAATCCGGGAGGCACGCAAAGCCCGTTTCGCCGCCAACCTGAAGCTTTCCTACCGCGAGCCCTGTCTGTTCCTGCGCGGCTGGAAACACTACCTGTTCGACCAAATGGGGCGGCCGCATCTGGACGCCTACAACAACGTGCCCCATGTCGGCCATGCCCACCCCCGCATTCAGGCATTGGCCGCCAACCAGATGGCGATGCTGAACACCAACACCCGCTACCTGCACCCGGCCCAGATCGCCTTTGCCGAAACCCTGACAGCAAAGCTGCCATCGCGCCTGTCAGTGTGCTTTTTCGTCAACTCCGGCAGCGAGGGCAACGAGTTGGCGTTGCGGCTGGCGCGTGCCCATACCGGCGGGCGCGACATGGTGGTGCCGGACCACGGCTACCACGGCATGACCACCGGGGCGTTGGATCTTAGCGCCTATAAATTCAACGGGCCGGGCGGCAACGGCGCGCCGGACTGGGTGCATCTGATCGAGGTCGCCGACCCCTATCGCGGCCGCTACCGGGGTGACCCGCAAGCCGGGATTAAGTACGCCGCCGAGGTCGATGCTGCGCTGGCGGCCGTCACCGCGCGCGGTGGAAAACTCGCCGGTTTCATCGCCGAAAGCTTTCCCAGCGTCGGCGGCCAAATCATCCCGCCACCTGGCTATCTATCGGCTGTGTATGAGAAAATTCGTGCCGCAGGCGGTGTCTGCATCGCCGACGAGGTGCAGACCGGGCTGGGGCGTTTGGGGCAGCACTACTGGGGTTTTGAGGCCCAGGGCGCCGAGCCTGATATTGTCGTCCTCGGCAAACCTCTGGGCAACGGCCACCCGTTGGGCGCGGTTGTCACAACGGCCGAGATTGCCGCATCGTTCGCCAACGGCATGGAGTTTTTCTCGACCTTCGGCGGCTCGACGCTGTCGAGCATGATCGGCCGTGAGGTGCTGACGATTGTCGATGAGGAAGGCTTGCAGGCCAATGCGACGGCTGTCGGCGACCACATGCTGGCCGGCCTCCGTGAATTGCAGGAACGCCACCCGGTGATCGGCGACGTGCGCGGCATGGGCCTGTTCCTCGGTGTCGAGATGGTCCGCGACCGCGAGACGCTGGAGCCGGCGACCGAGGCTGCGAGCTATCTTGCCAACCGCCTGCGCGAGCACCGCATTCTGATCGGCACCGAGGGGCCGCATGATAATATCCTGAAAATCCGCCCACCCCTGACTTTCGGACATGACGATGCGGAGATGATGCTGGGCCGGATGGACCGGATCCTGGGCGAGGACCCCTGCCGGGCTGCGGTCAATCTGGGTTAACAGATGGCACGGTTCATCGATTTCAACCACCTCGTGCCGTCTCACGATCTGGACAAGCTGTCTCCGTTCACCCCCCAAACACCAACAACAGATCCTTCGCATCCACCTGGGTCCCCGCCGGGGCCACTACCCGCTCGATGATCCCGTCGCGTTCGGCGTGGAGTGCTGTTTCCATCTTCATCGCCTCCAGCGTCAGCAGCAGATCGCCGGCGTGGACCAGTTGGCCCTCCACCACCGCCACTGATCCGACCATGCCGGGCATTGGTGCGGCAACGTGGTTAGCGTTGGCCGCATCGGCCTTCTCGGACTTGGCATGTTCGGCGGTGTAGCGTTTGTCCTCGATCCGGATGGTGCGGGGCTGGCCATTCAGCTCGTAGAACAGCTTGACCTCGCCCAATTCGTTCGGCTCGGCGATCGCCTGCAGGCGGATCACCAGGGTGACACCGGGGCGGAGATCAACCAGGATCTCCTCACCCGGCTCCATGCCATAGAAAAACGTTGGCGTCGGCACTACCCGGGCCGGGCCGAACTCGCGGCGCTTGCCCATGTAGTCGAGGTAGACCTTCGGGTACATCAGGTACGAGCAGAGGTCCTCGTCGTCGACTGTTATGCCGGGCATCGCCGCCTCGGCCTCGGCGCGGGCAGCTGCTAGATCGACCGGCTGCATCTGCGCGCCGGGACGCACGGTAATCGGGATGGCACCCTTCAGCACCTTCTTCTGAATCGCCTCCGGGAAGCCGCCAGGCGGCTGGCCGATGTCGCCCCGCATCAGGCCGACGACCGAGTCGGGGAAGGCGACATCCACCTCCGGATCCTCGACCTGCGCACGGGTCAGCCCGGCCGAGACCATGGCCAGCGCCATGTCGCCAACAACCTTCGAGGTTGGCGTCACCTTGATGATATCACCGAACATCTGGTTGACGTCCGCATAGGTGCGCGCGACCTCCGGCCAGCGCTCCTCCAGCCCCAGTGACCGGGCCTGGGCGCGCAAATTGGTAACCTGACCGCCAGGCATCTCATGCAGCCAGACCTCGGATGTGCCGGCCCGCAGATCGGACTCGAAGCCTCCATACATCCGCCGCACACCTTCCCAATAGGTCGATATTTCGCGCACCGCGTCGAGGTTCAATCCGGTGTCGCGAACATGATGCTGGAGTGCTGCGACGATTGATCCCAACGGCGGCTGCGAGGTCATGCCGGAGAGGGCATCCATCGCAGCGTCGGCGGCATCAACCCCGGCGCCAGCCGCAGCCAACACCGAGGCGGCGGAGATGCCGGAGGTGTCGTGGGTGTGGAAATGAACCGGGATGGTGATCTCGTTCTTCAGCGCCCGCACCAGCGCCGCGGCGGCGGCCGGCTTGACCAACCCGCCCATGTCCTTGATGCATAGGATATGGGCGCCGGCCTTCTCCAGCTGCTTGGCCAATTCGACATAGTAACCCAGCGCGTATTTGGCCCGCGCCGGGTCGTGGATATCGCCGGTGTAGCAAAAGGCGGCCTCGCAGATCTTGCCGGAGACGACGACCGCGTCGATGCACACGCGCATGTTCTCGACCCAATTCAGCGGATCAAACACCCGGAAGACATCGATGCCGGTCTCGGCGGCGCGTTCGACGAATTTTTCGACCACGTTGTCGGGGTAGTTGGTGTAGCCGACCCCGTTCGAGGCCCGGATCAGCATCTGGGTCAGCAGATTCGGCATTTTCTGACGCAGCTCACGCAGCCGCTGCCAGGGGCACTCCTGCAGGAAACGGTAGGCAACATCGAAGGTGGCACCGCCCCAGCATTCGACCGAGAATAGTTCGGGCAGATTATGGGAGTAGGCACCGGCGACCCGCATCATGTCGAGCGAACGCATGCGCGTCGCCAGCAGGCTCTGGTGGCCGTCGCGCATGGCGGTGTCGGTCAGCAGCAGGCGCGTCTCGGCCAGCATCCAGTCGGCCACCGCCTTCGGCCCCTCCTCGTCGAGCAATTGCTTGGCACCGCGGGGGGGGGTCTGCGTCCGGTTGGCGGGCACTTGCGGCGGGCGGGCGCTGGCCGGCGGGCGGGTGCGGCCCTCGGCCTCCGGGTTGCCATTGACCGTCACCTCGCCGATGTAGCGCAGCAGCTTGGTGGCCCGGTCGCGGCGGCGTTTGAACTCGAACAGCTCCGGCGTGGTGTCGATGAATTTAGTCGTGTAGGTCAGATTCCGGAAGGTCGGATGCTGTAGTAGATTTTCCACAAACACCAGGTTTGTGGCGACGCCACGGATCCTGAACTCACGCAGCGCCCGGTCCATTCTGGCGATGGCCTCGTCGGGGGTCGGGGCCCATGCGGTGACCTTCTCCAGCAGCGAGTCGTAGAAGCGAGTGATGACCGCGCCCGAGTATGCGGTGCCGCCGTCGAGCCGGATGCCAAAGCCAGTGGCGCCACGGTAAGCGGTGATGCGGCCATAATCGGGGATAAAGTTGTTGAGCGGGTCCTCGGTGGTGATCCGGCATTGCAGGGCGTGACCGCGCAGATGCACGTCGGCCTGGGTCGGCGTGCCGGTGGCCTCGGCGACGGTCGCGCCCTCGGTGATGCGGATCTGGGCCTTGACGATGTCGATGCCGGTGACCTCTTCGGTCACTGTATGCTCGACCTGGACCCGGGGGTTGACCTCGATGAAGTAGAACTTGCCGGTGTCGATGTCCTGCAAAAATTCAACCGTGCCGGCACACTGGT
>DATLAW010000324.1:0-13811 GCA_035527255.1 Thermohalobaculum sp.
GGCGCCTACTTCCTGCATCTCAAGACCTACACCCAAAACGTCCACGGTAACGAATACGAGTCGACCTGGTACGAAAACACCAAAGAACTGGTCGGCGACTACATCGATCGCCACCCGGTCCCGACATGCCTTCGAAACCACGCCATCCTCGAGGAGGTCAAGGCCGGTCGCGGCCCGATCCGCATGGTCACAACCGTGGCATTCCAGGACCCGCACCTCGAGACCGTCGGCTGGGAGAACTTCCTCGGCATGACCATCGGTCAGGCGGTGGTCTGGGCATCGCAAAACATCGATCCCAAGCATACCAACCCCGAGCTGACCACGTCCGAGCCGTACGTCATGGGCTCGCACGCCACCTGCTCCGGCGCCTGGGCCAGTGGCCCTGAGGACTATGCACCCGATGAATACCAGTGGGGCTACAACCGGATGATGACCGTAGACGGTCTGTTCGGCGCCGGTGACACCATTGGCGGCACCGCTCACAAGTTCTCGTCGGGATCATTCACCGAAGGCCGGATCGCCGGCAAGGCCGCGGTCAAATACGTGATGGATATGGGCAATGATGTGCCCGAGGTTGATGAGACCGAGTACGAAAACCTCAAGACCGTGGTCTACCAGCCGCTGGAGAACTACACGATCGGCCGCAACGAGATCACCGGCGGGACCGTCTCGCCCAGCTACATCTTGCCGCTTCATGGTCTTCAGCGGCTCGAGAAAATCATGGACGAATATGTTGGCGGCATCAGCGCCCACTACAAGACCAATACGTGGATGCTCAATCGCGGGCTCGAATTGCTCAGCATGCTGAAGGAAGATCTGGTTCATGCCGGGGCCGAGGATCTGCACCAGCTGATGCGGACATGGGAGCTTAACCACCGGGTTCTGGCCTCGCAGTCTGTCACCCACCACACCTTGTTCCGCGAGGAGACGCGGTGGCCGGGCTACTACTACCGCGCCGATCATCCGAAGTTGGATGACACGGATTGGCATTGTTTCACCCTGTCCAAATTCCATGCGGAATCTGGCGAGTGGGAGATGGAGAAGGCGCCGGTTTATCACATCATAGATTGATCGGTCGGAGCCGAAATGCCGCAGCTCGTATCACCGCACGGTTCAGCGACGGTCAAACCGCTACTGCTGCCTGAGGCCGAGCGGGCCGATGAACTGAAGCGAGCCGGGAAACTCCGGAAAATCCCGCTCGACACACGGGCAGTCTCCGATGTCTTCATGCTGGCGATGGGGGCCTATACGCCGCTGGGCGGCTTCATGGGGCATGACGACTGGCGTGGCTCGTGCCTGGACATGAAACTGACCAGCGGCGCCTTCTGGCCGATCCCGATCACGCTACCGGTCGGACAGGATCTGGCCGGTGCGATCGGCGCGAACGAACAGGTCGCGCTCACCGACTTGGAAAGCGGTGAAATACTCGCCGTCATGCAGGTCCGCGAGAAATACACGATCAACAAGCTGATCGAGGCTGCGCACGTCTACCGCTCCACCGACCCGAAACACCCCGGCGTGGCGAAGGTATTGGCGCAGGGCGATGTCAACCTGGCCGGACCGGTCACGGTTCTCAGCGAGGGTGACTACCCGGTAAAGTATCCGGACCTCTATATCCGCCCCGCGGAATCGCGTGTGATGTTCATCGAGAACGGGTGGTCGCGCGTCGCCGCATTCCAAACCCGGAACCCGATGCACCGCAGCCACGAGTATCTGGTGAAAATCGCTGTCGAGGTAACCGACGGCGTTTTTATTCATCAGGTGTTGGGGAAGTTGAAAGCTGGCGACATTCCAGCCGAGGTTCGCACCCGGGCGATCCAGGCAATGATCGACAATTACTTTCGCGCTGGCACGGTTATTCAGGCGGGCTATCCGATCGAGATGCGCTATGCGGGCCCGCGCGAGGCACTGCTTCACGCCCTCATTCGGCAGAATTTCGGCTGCTCGCACCTGATCGTCGGGCGCGACCATGCCGGGGTTGGCGACTACTACGGCCCCTTCGATGCGCATCACATCTTCGACGAGTTGTGGGAGGGCGCGCTTCAGACGAAACCACTGAAGATCGACATCACCTTCTACTGCCGGAAATGCTATGGAATGGCAACCGGCAGGACCTGCCCGCACGGCCCCGAGCATCACATTTCAATCTCCGGCACCGAGCAGCGTGAAATGCTATTGAGCGATGCGGAGATACCGCCCGAATTCAGCCGGCCGGAGGTGGTGGCGATTCTCAAGGAATATTACGCTAGTCTGCGATCGGCAGGATAGGGGCCGGCATCATGATCATTGCGCAGATCTCCGATACCCATATTGCCCTGGACACACCCGACGCCGATCAGAGAATACGGGATTTCGAGACAACTATTGCAGACATAAATGCGCTCGAGCCGCAGCCGGATGTCATCGTTCATACCGGCGATATCGTTCATAACGGACGGCGAGGCGAATACGCTCAGGCGGTTGCTATACTCGCGGGTGCGCGTGCGCCGGTCTATGTGATGGTGGGCAACAAAGATGACCGGGCAAATTTGCGCAGGGCCTTTTCGGTTTGTGGGGGTTTTTCGGCGTGCAGGTATCTGGCGACCAATTCCGACTTCATCGACTATGCAATCGAGGATTATCCAGTCAGGCTGATCATGCTGGACACCTTGAACCCAACCAGCAGCAAGGGTGACTTCTGCCAACGGAGGGTCAGAAACTTGATCGACCTGATCGACGCCGAGACCACCAAACCGATTGCGGTTTTCGCCCACCATCCGCCATTCGAGGTCATGGTCGGGCCGGATCGGCTTCATTTCGAGAGCCAGGAGATCATGTCGGCGCTGCGCCGGGCCTTGCAACACTCCGGGCGGGTTGTTGCCATCTTCAGCGGCCATGTTCACCGTGCTGCCGCGGGTCATGTCGGGAGCATCCCGGCGACCGTGATGACGTGCATCGCGACGACGCTGCGCAAAGGTGAGTATCCGGCCGAAGCGGAGGGGCGTCCGATCTATTATCTCCACCGGTTTGATCCGGTTCGGGGCTTTGCCACCGAGGCGCGGATCGTCGGAATGCGGCCATTGCCGGCATAGCCGGACGATTACTTTCTGTCTCGGCGCGCAGGAGGCTCTGAGCGTATTTTGCTCTTATTTGCGAGCCAGGGAGGTCAGCCCGATCCATTGCAACGACGCGAGAATTATTCTCCCGATCCCGCTCACTTCAGATGATGCACCTCGGCCAACCCGTAGACCGGGGTTGGGACGCCCTCCATCCGGGCCTTCAGTTGCAGCGACAGGAACTGCGAGTAGTGGCGCGACTGGTGCAGGTTGCCGCCATGGAACCATAGCGCATCCTGTTGGGTTGGCTTCCACATGTTGCGCAACTCGCCCTCCCAGGGGCCGGGATCCTTGGTCGTGGCCGAGCCGAGACCCCAGCACTTGCCGACCTTGTCGGCGACATCCTGGCCAATCAGCTTTGCCGCCCAACCGTTCATCGAACCATAGCCGGTCGCCATCACGATCAGGTCGGCGGGCAGTTCCGATCCGTCTGCCATCCGTACGCCCTTCGGCGTGATCGCCTCGACCTGCCCGGTCTTCAGCTTGATGTCGCCATTGGCGACCAGCTCCGACGCGCCGACATCAATGTAGTAGCCCGAACCCCGGCGGAGGTATTTCAGGAACAGCCCAGAGTCGTCGTCGCCGAAGTCGAGCAGGAAACCCGCCTTCTCCAGCCGGTCATACAGGTCCTTGTCGCGCTCCTTCATCTCGGCATAGGTCGGTTTCTGCAGGTCGGCCATCCCGGTGGTGATGCCGTTGGCCACCGCCTGCTCCGAATAGATCGGCCCCAGCGCCAGCTCCATCAGGGTCTCGGACTTGGCGATGTGGGTCGACGAGCGCTGCACCATGGTCACATCCGCGCCGTGCTCCCAAAGATCAGCGCAGATGTCGTGGGCCGAATTGTTCGAGCCGATCACGACGCAACGCTTGCCCTGATAGCCGTCGCCGCCCAGATGACCAGAGGAATGACGGATCTCGCCCGCAAAGCTGTCCATGCCGGGAAATGTCGGGACGTTCGGTATGCCCGACATGCCGGTGGCCAGCACCAGTTGTCTGGGCCGCAGTGTCACAGGCTTGCCGTCGCGGACCACGTCGACGGTCCATTCCTGCTTCGCGGGATCGTAGTCCGCGAGCTTGCACTCGGCCTTCGTCCAGTAGTTCAGCTCCATCACCTTGGTGTACATCTCGAGCCAGTCGCCGATCTTGTCCTTGGGCGAGAATACTGGCCAGTGGTCGGGGAAGGGCAGATACGGCAGGTGGTCGTACCAGACCGGGTCGTGCAGGCACAGCGACTTGTAGCGCTTGCGCCAGCTATCGCCCGGGCGCTCGTTCTTCTCGATGATGATGGTCGGAACGCCGAGGCGGCGCAGACGGGCGCCGAGGGCGATGCCACCTTGGCCGCCGCCGACGATGACCACATAGGGCTGCGCCTTGTTGCCAAGCTCGGCCTGCTCGCGAGTGCGCGGGTCGGGCCGCGTTTCTCCTCGTGGTCCTTCAGCTCCTTCAGCGTGGTCAACAGCGTCCAGGCCCCCTGGTCGTTGAGACGCAGATGCCCCTCGCCCCGGCCCGAGGCGGTCTCGAAGCTGATCCAACCCTCGGTGATGCCACCGGCCTCGGAGGCATCGCCGGTCAAAGTGAAGTTGCTGGGCTGCACGTCGCCCAGGGTCGCATCCAGCATGGCGGCGATCTGGTCGCGGCCCTCCATGGTTTTGATGTTCCAGGTGAAACTGACCATGTCGCGCCAATAGCTGTCGGGCGCGAAAAGCGCCGTGGCGGCGGCGCTGTCGCGCGCTTCCAGCGCCTCCGACAGCTTCGCCAGCCAGGTCGAGATGCGGCCGTTCGGGGAATGAATGTCCATGTTAAAGATCCTTTCTAATCGTTCTGGGCCAGATCTCGCCGGGCGTCCGGCGAAACGGCGCGCAGGCGTGCCGGTGATTCCAACGCGGAGTTTGCGCGATCGAAGCAGGTCGATGCAATCGCGCACGACGATTACAATTCCGACCGTCTCCTCCAAGTCGATCCCGATAAACTTGGCTTTTAACAATCCTCAGAATCAGATTGGCCTCACGATCAAATTGGCAACTTTCCTCGCGCATGTCGCAGACACGCCACGATATGTCGCCCATATCCGTCCCCACGCAGCTAAATTATCTGCGATACTCGTGGCGGCGGAGAAAATTCGCTCTTGGCCGCGCGGGCCTGCCATGTTTAGGTAGCCGCATAGGAACAATGTGTCCCGGGATCACACCGGGTTGGGAGGATATGATGACCAAGATGATGATGACCGATCGCGCGCTGCATCCGATGGCGGCGCCGGCCGCCGAGGACTTCAAGGCGGGTAAGGTAAGCCGCCGCGAATACCTGGCGACGATGGCGGCTTTCGGCGTGACGGCAGCAGGCGCTTTTGCGCTGGGCGGCATCGTGCCGACCCCGGCGGCGGCACAGACGCCCAAATCTGGCGGCGTCTTTCGGATTTCGATGGCAGTTAAAGCGTTCAAGGATCCGCGCACGTTCGATTGGTCCGAGCTCGCGACACCTTCGCGTCAGGTCAATGAGTATCTGGTGCGTTGGAACCGCGATTTCAGTTTCGAGGGCTGGCTGCTTGAGAGCTGGGAGGTCAGTGACGACGCCAAGACCTATACGCTGACTGCCCGTAAGGGTGTCATGTGGTCGAATGGCGACGAATTCAACGCCGACGACCTGGTGCATAATATTACCCGCTGGTGCGAAGGCAGTGTTGAAGGCAACTCGATGGCCTCACGCATGGGCGGGCTGGTCGATCCGGAAACCAAGGTGTTGCGCGCGGGCGGTATGGATCGCATCGACGACCATACGGTTCGTTTGAACCTGCCAGCACCCGACATCACGTTGATCGCTGGCATGGCCGACTATCCCGCCCTGGTCATGCATCGCAGCTATGACGGCAGCGCTGACCCACTGGAAGCGCTGGCGATCTCGACCGGGCCGTGTGAGTTGGTTCGCTGGGATGCCGGTGTCGGTGCCGAGGTCAAGCGCAAGGACACACCTTGGTGGCACGGCGAATTCTACCTTGACGGTGTGCAGTGGAACGACCATGGCACGGATCCGACCGCAATGATCGCGGCGCTGGAGTCTGAGGAAGTCGATGCCACTTACGAAACCAAGGCAGACTCGATCCCGCAAGTCGATTCGATTGGCATGATCACATCCGAGATCGCCACCGGTGCGACCATTGTAATCCGGACGAATGTCGCGGGCGCGCCATATGACGATGTCCGGGTGCGCCAGGCGATGCAATTTGCCGTCGACAACAATGTCATCTTGCAACTCGGTATCGGTGGCGCTGGTAAGGTGGCCGAGAACCATCATGTCGGCCCAGTGCATATTGAGTATGCGGATATCGGACCACATGTGCGCGACGTCGAGAAATCGAGAGCGTTGCTCGCCGCGGCCGGGCATACCGACACCGAATTCGAGCTGATTTCGGTTGATGACGACTGGAACCGAAATACCGTAGACGCGGTGGCGGCCCAGATGCGTGATGCCGGAATCAACGTCAAGCGGACAGTCATCCCAGGCTCGACCTTCTGGAACAACTGGGCGAAGTATCCGCACTCGGCGACCCAGTGGAACGCCCGCCCGTTGGGTGTTCAGGTTCTGGCGCTGGCGTACAAGGGTGGCGTGCCGTGGAACGAGACGGCCTATGCGGACGCCGAGTTCGACGCCCTGCTTGACCAGGCGCTGGCGACACCGGATGCCGACGCCCGCCGCGTGATCATGGCCAAGATCGAAACCAACCTGCGCGACTCGGGTGTGATCATCCAGCCATTCTGGCGCTCGCTCTACCGGTCAAACCGCGAAGGCGTGAACGGTTTCGAGATGCACCAGTCGTTCGAGCAGCACCTCGACCTGGTCTGGCTCGACAGCTGATCTTAATACCGGGGGCAGTCTTTGGATTGCCCCCGTACCACCCGCACGGATGCGGCATCGCCGCACAATAAAACAAAATCACTGCCGGCGGGCGTAACAACAGGGGATATCACATGTTCATGTTTGTCCTTCGCCGTATTGGGGCGATGCTCGCGACCATGTTCGCGCTGACCTTCATCGTCTTCTACTTGGTCAACCTTCCGGGCAATCTGGAAAAGATCGCCAAGACCGAAGGCAATATGCGGATGACCGACGAACAGGTCGCCAGTTGGCTCGAAAAGGAAGGCTATAGCCGCCCGTTCCTGATCCGCTATGGCGAATGGATCGTCGGCACCGTGCAGGGCGACATGGGCTATTCGCGGGTCTTCCGCAAGCCGGTCAGCGAGGTGGTTGGCGAACGGCTGGGCCACACCGGCATCCTGATGTTCTGGGTCATGATCGTGATGGTACCGATGTCGCTGATCATCGGTATCATGGCTGGGATGCGCGAGGGATCGTTCCTGGACCGAAGTTTGTCGGTCGGCTCGATCGCGTCGACCTCGGCGCCGGAATATGTCACCGGAATTGTCTTCACCATCATCTTTGCCAGCTACCTCGGTTGGTTCAAGGGCATCGCCAAGGCCGGCGACGTGACGTTTGAGAACTTCACCCTGCCGGTGATGACCATGGCGATGTACGGCATGGGCTATATTGCCCGGTTGACCCGGGCCTCGATGGTCGAGGTGATGACTTCTCAGTACATTCGTACCGCCCGCCTCAAGGGCCTGAACTTCCGGTCTGTCGTGCTGAAGCATGCTCTGAGGAACGCCCTGATCACACCCTTTACCGTGATCATGCTGCAGTTCCCCTGGCTGCTGACCGGCGTGGTCGTGGTAGAGGCGATGTTCAACTACAAAGGCTTCGGCTTCGCCCTGATCCAGGCGGCGGGCAATAACGACATCGAATTGCTACTGGCAATCTCGTGGGTCGCCGTGATCGTGGTCCTGGTGACTCAGTTGATCTCGGATATCGGCTATGCCTATCTCAACCCGCGCATCCGCGTAAAATAACAGCGAGAGGCGATAGACATGTCCGAGTATATCGGCACCGGCGAGATTCTTTTGCTCTCGGTTACCCGCTTCTGGCCAACCTGGCTGGCGATTGCGATCACACTAGCGGTCTGTTGGCCGCTGCGCGAACGGCTGGGCGTGTTCGGCCGGCTGTACGGCTCAATGATCGGCATGTGCGGACTGATCATCGTGCTGTTCTGGGTGTTCACGGCGATCTTCGCCGACGCCATCGCCGTGATTGGCCCGCTTGAGCAATCCTTCGCGGCCGGCATGAAAAAGGGCACGCCCGGCGTTACCGACCCGCAAAGCGGGATTATCTTCCTGTGGGGCGGCGACAATCTGGCACGCGATGTCTTTAGCCGCGTGGTGCATGGCAGCCGGATCGTGCTGATCGTCGCACCGGCGGCCACCCTGATCGCCTACATGGTCGGCGCGACACTGGGACTGCCCGCCGGGTACCTCCAGGGCTGGTCTGACAGTATCTCGTCATTTCTGGCGAACCTGATCCTGGCCTTCCCGATCATCCTGCTGTTCTACCTGCTGGTGACACCGGAAGTGCGCACGCCGCATCCGGTCGATCTGGGGTTGTTCACCATCCCCTGGTCGATCCCGATCGGTTTGGCGGCGGTGTTCTTCCTGTTCCCGATCATCTTCATCTGCACCATGTGGTTCACCAAGTACGAGAACAATCAGGCCAAGCTGATTAGCTACCTCGGGGTGACGCTGGTTATCGGTTTCTGGGCCTATTCGGCACTGGTTTTTAACAGCGACCCGTTCGGTGTGCTGGCGATGGAGCCGAACATGCTGAATGTGTTCGCGGCGGTGATCCTGGGCTCGTCACCCGGTGTGTTCCGGATCGTTCGCGGCTTGACCATGGATATCAAGACCCGTGACTATGTCGCTGCCGCACAGACCCGCGGCGAACGGCCCTGGTACATCATGCTGTGGGAGATCCTGCCGAATGCCCGCGGCCCGCTGATCGTCGATTTCTGCCTGCGCATCGGCTACACCACGATCCTTCTGGGAACGCTGGGTTTCTTCGGCCTGGGCCTGCAACCCGAAAGCGCCGACTGGGGGTCGATGATCAACCACGGGCGGCCCTTCGTTCGGCTCGCCAACACGGCGCATCTGGCGCTGTTCCCGGCGCTGGCGCTGATGAGCCTGGTTTTGGGCCTGAACCTGCTGGCCGATGGCCTGCGCGAAGAATCGATGAAGGATTGAGGAGGAGCACATGACCGAACCGATCCTTGAAATCGACGACCTGAATATCTCGTTCTACACCCGCAAGGGCGAGATCCCGGCGGTGATGGACTTCTCGATGAAAGTGCTGCCGGGCGAGACCATGGGTCTGGTCGGCGAATCCGGTTGCGGCAAGTCCACCGTGTCGCTCGGGATCATGCGCTATCTGGGCAATAACGGGCACATCAAATCCGGCAAGATCAAGTTCATGGGCCGCGACATGGCCGAGTTGTCGGACGACGAGCTGCGCGACATTCGCGGCTCGAAGATCTCGATGGTCTATCAGGAGCCGATGGCCTCGCTGAACCCGGCAATGAAGGTCGGCAAGCAATTGTCCGAGGTGCTGACGGTGCATGAGGGCATCTCGGAACAGGATGCCATGAAACGCGCCGCCGAGATGATGGGCGCCGTCCGCCTGCCCGACCCGGACCGCATCCTCGGCGCCTACCCGCACCAGCTTTCCGGCGGCCAGCAGCAGCGCGTCGTGATCTCGATGGCGTTGCTGTCGAAGCCGGCACTGTTGCTGCTCGACGAGCCGACCACGGCGCTGGATGTCACGGTCGAGGCGGGCATTGTCGATCTGATCCGGGATCTGGCCAAGGAATTCGGCACCTCGATGGTTTTTGTCAGCCACAACCTCGGCCTGATCCTCGAGACCTGCGACCGGATCACCGTGATGTATTCCGGCGAGGCGGTCGAGGAAGGCGACATCAAGACCGTCTTTAACAAGATGCGCCACCCCTACACCAAAGGCCTGCTGCGCTCGATCCCGGTGCCAGGGGCGGACAAATACTCGCGGCCGCTGGTGGCGATCCCGGGCCAGTTGCCGTTGCCCCACGAACGCCCCGTCGGCTGCAACTTCGGCCCCCGTTGCGACCACTATGTCGAGGCGGTCTGCAACAAGGGCCTGGTCCACATGACCGATCTCGGCAACCGTCATCGCAGCCGTTGCGAACGGATCGGCGAGATCGACTGGGACGCCGAGGAGGTTGCCGGTGAAATCGACGAGCCAATCGTGGTCGGCGACGTCGTCGTTTCGGTCAACCATTTGAAGAAGCACTACTCGATCTCGACCGGCATGTTCGGCGGTGGCGATACCCGCACCGTGAAAGCCAACGAAGACCTGACCTTCGAAGCCCGCGAGGCAGAAACCGTCGCCATCGTCGGCGAGTCCGGCTGTGGCAAGTCGACCTTTGCCAAGGTGCTGATGGGGTTGGAGACTGCGACTGACGGCACGGTGACGCTGGGCAATCTGGATATTGCTCATTTGCCGGTCGAGAAGCGCGGCCCGAAGACGGTCAGCCAGGTGCAGATGGTGTTCCAGAACCCCTTCGACACGCTGAACCCGTCAATGACCATCGGCAATCAGATCATGCGGGTGCTGGAGATATTCCAGATCGGCGACAACGACGCTGCCCGGCGTGACCGGATGCTCGAGCTGCTCGACCTGGTGAAACTGCCGCGTGAGTTCGCCACCCGTATGCCGCGCCAGCTGTCCGGTGGCCAGAAACAGCGCATCGGTATCGCTCGCGCGTTCGCCGGGCATCCGAAACTGGTGGTGGCGGACGAGCCGGTCTCGGCGCTCGATGTCTCGGTGCAGGCGGCGGTTACCCGGCTGCTGACCGATATCCAGCGCGAGCACCGGACCACCATGCTGTTCATCAGCCACGATCTGGGCGTGGTGCGCTATCTCGCCGACCGCGTCGTGGTGATGTATCTGGGCCGGATCATGGAGCAGGGCACGACCGAGGCGATTTTCTCGCCGCCCTATCATCCTTATACCGAAGCGCTGCTGTCAGCGGTGCCGGTCGCCGACACAAGGGTGAAGAAACGTCATGTGGTGCTGGAGGGCGAGATCCCGTCGCCGCTGACCCCGCTGCCGGGTTGCCCGTTCCAGACCCGCTGCCAATATGTGATCAAGGGAACCTGCGACAGCGTGGTGCCGCCCTTCAAGGACATGGGCGACGGCCATGTCATCGCCTGCCATCTGAGCGAAGATATTCTGAACGCCATGCTGCCGGTGATCGAGCTTGAGGCAGCGCCCGCCGCCGAGTAAGAAGGCGGCCCAAGAAGGTGGCCAGTGTGGTGCTCGGCCCCGGCTTCAGCGAAAGGCGCGCCCGATGGCCCCAACGGCGAAACAACCGATCTACATTCTGAACGGCCCGAACCTGAACATGCTTGGGACGCGCGAGCCGGAGATCTATGGCCACGAGACCCTGGCTGACCTGGAAGCCGCGGCGCGCACCCGTGCCGCCAGCCACGGGTTGGAGTTGGTGTTCCGCCAATCGAACCATGAGGGCGAACTGGTAGCCTGGATCCAGGAGGCCCGCACCGAAGCCGTGGCCCTGATCCTGAATGCTGGAGCCTACACCCATACCTCGGTGGCGATCCTGGACGCGCTGAAGTCCCTGTCGATCCCATCGATCGAGCTGCACCTGTCGAACATCCACCGCCGCGAGAGCTTCCGCAGCCACTCCTATGTGTCGTTCGGCGTGACCGGCATCATCGCTGGATTTGGCCCACGCGGCTATGATCTGGCGGTGGACGCGGCGGCCGGGATGATTGGCTGAGGCTCCCGGCCAAGAACCCGCCCCGCATTGTGGAATCGCGCCACCCCGGTGCCGCGTGCGACCCGCTTGCGGGCGTGAATGCGGAGTGCCCAAGGTTGGGCATGGTGTTAAGATATTGATTATAAACGATTGTTAAAACGCCGGTTGAATTTACCGTCGTAGGATGCGCACACGCAGCATAGATCGGCAACGAGAGAGCGGTGCGTGCGAGCGCGCATTCTACGCCGAGTGACTGGAGGCTTCATTTATTGGAGATCGGCGCTCCGCTGGGAGGCGTCGCCGTTGATTTTCCGCCAAGGTGTTCTAGTGCGTTCCGATTGACTTTGTCCCAAGAAAAGAACCGCCGGAGGTTCAGGTCCGAGAGCATCTTCGTCGCGCCATAGGTTGAAAAATGCGAGTTGTCGCCCATCAGCAGCTCGCCGTTCTCGTAGGCAAGGCATTCCTTGCCGCGGCAGAGCGGGATCATCGGGTTGTAGAAATTGTCCGGGCCAACAATCTCTGCCATTCGCGCGATGAAATTCCAATCGTTTCGGACCTTGGAGAAAAAGGGCTCATCCGGGTCATCGCGTCGCGCGAGGCGCACGCCCAGATATGCGGGGTTTTTGAACGGAAAGTCTGGGTTGTCGCCGATGACGTCGACTTCGAGGCCCGCTTCCCTGAGTGTAGCCAAGCTGCGCTCGAACATTCCCAGCGTCACGCCGTTCTTTTCAAACCCATAGTCCCAATATGCTGCCAGGACGATCCGCTTGACGCCATAGGCGCGGATGACCTCGAAAACATGCTCGTTGAAGGCTTGGTATTCCGGTTTTGCCTTAAACCGGACACCGAGTACCGGCGCACATGCTGAACTCGTGTAACGAAGGATACTGGCATCAAATTCGGGCGCGTTCCGCCGGATCACCCGAGCGTAATGCCCGGCGTGAGAGTCGCCCCAGAGTAGGATCGTTGGTCCGTCGCCGCGAGCCAGGTAACACGCGTCACCGGCCCAGTCTTGCCAGTCATCGACGAAGCATCGCGCCGGTTGCTTAACCTGCGCGACATCGCGCTGGGCAATTCGCGCCTCATCGCCCATGCGCGCGGGAAACCCGTCCATGTAGAACGTGACGGCGCCGAGCGCCGCGGCAGTCGTTCCCGCTACGGCAGTCAGCGAGAAAACGGCCGACCGCGATACGCGCGTCCGGTCCCGGAAGGGGCTTTCCACAAACCTCCAGGACACCCAGGCAGCAACAAGGCTCATGACCGCCATCATGAGAAGTTCCGGCGCGGTCGCATCGCGCAGGAGCTGGTATTTCGAGAAGACGATGATCGGCCAGTGGAAGAGATAAAGGGAGTAAGAAATTAGACCCACGCATACGAGGACCGGCATACTCAACAGACGTGCGACGATGGTTCCTCGTTGCTCGCCGGTATGGATGAGCATCGCAGTACCGATGCAGATGGGCGCGGCGTTCCAGGCCGGAAACGGGCTATCCCGGTCAAGCAGGACAAGCGGCGCTATCGTCAGCAGGAGACCGACCACGGCCGCGGTTTCTCTGACCAGTCCGTTTCTGATTTTGGGGACGAGTCCCAAGGCGATGAGCGAGCCACACAGCAGCTCCCAGGCACGCGTATGCGGCAGGTAGTAGTTGCCAGTTGGGTCGATGAATGCCCAAAGGCAGCTCAGCCCGAAAGAGACGATGGCAATCACCAGGAAAGCCGGCCGCACGCTGTTCGGCGACCACCGGTACAGCAGCAGCATCGCTATCGGCGCGACGAAATAGAACTGCTCCTCTACCGCGAGCGACCAAGTGTGCAGAAAAGGGCGAAACTCAGCAGGACCGGTGAAATAGTCGGTCTGGAGCTAGAGCGGAATCCCATCATTCTGGATAATAGCCCGCTGCACTGAAGTAGTTTGCGCATTCCTGTGGTGTGAAGGTTCCGACGATCTGCCCGATTGCGGTCCAAAGGCCTTCGACGGTTCGCTCAGCTGCCTTGCGGAGCATCGCTTTCAATTTGGAGAAGGCGTTCTC
>DATLAW010000325.1:0-15198 GCA_035527255.1 Thermohalobaculum sp.
CCTGAAGCTCGGCCCATACCTGAGATCGTGCGCCCCACAAACGGCCATTCGCCTCGGATGTCGTCGTCACAGAATTTTGGGTCATTGCTGTTCAGTACCTTCTGTATGAGAGTTTCCGGCAAATGAGAGGGACGTCGGATATCAAAAGACTTTATTTGTGCTCCGGTCAAAAACACAGTCATACCCAGCTGATATCCGCTGCTTTTTTATAGGGTCATTGTCGAACCGCCAAAAGTCAAGGTGGATGCCGCACGTCGAATGGTAAAAATGGGCTCGAACCGACCCTCTGACGCTTTCACTAAGTTTATAGGTCCTGACCCTAGGCATGTCGTCTTTGACAAAGGTGCTCTAAGGGCCACTGGCCAGGGGAACGAAAGCAAGTTTCAGGCCTGTGCTGTGACGCCCCGCTTCGGCGAGGCCCCTGTTTTTCTGGGCCATGACAATTTTAAACTTACCCACTACCAAAATCGTATACCCGGCCGGCCACCCTCCACGAATGCCCGACCGGTTGGCCTCCACCCTCGCCTCAGTACCGCCCGTCAAGCGCCAGTGACCGGGCCGACATGCGGTAGGCATAGTCACGGGCAGTGTCGGAATAACGCAGGCCCAGCGCCTCGTCGATTTCCACCCGCCGCAGCCCGATATCCTCGAGAATGCGGTCGTCCTTGGTCAGCAACTCGCGCAGCTGGGCGCGGCGGCGGCGCTCGCCGCTCAGGCGGCGCAGAGCGGTGATCAGCAGGGTCAACATGGTCGGTCTCCTTTGCTCGCGTTGCCCACTATCGGAATTTCGGGTGGGCGTTTCTGAAGCTTGATATGGGCGCGCGGTGGTGTTCAGTAAAACGAAAAGAATTGACAGATACCTTTAGTGATGCTGAAGATAGACCCATGACTAATATCCGCCACCTGCCCGCCGCCGCCGCGACCCTGGACATCGACGTCCTGCGAACTCTGGTGGCAATTGCCGAGACCGGCTCGGTCACCGCCGCCGCCGCCCGGGTGGCGCGTTCGCCCGGTGCCGTCTCGATGCAGATCAAGAAGCTTGAGGAGACACTCGGCCGCTCGCTGTTCGAACGCTCGCGCCAGGGCATGGCGCTTAGCGCCGATGGCGAGCTGCTGCTCAGCTTCGCCCGGCGCATGGTCGAGCTGCACCGCGAGGCGCTCGACGCTTTCCGGGCGCCGGAACTCTCGGGCGAGGTCCGGATCGGCACCATCGACGATTTCGGCGTTGTCCGCCTGTCCGAGGTGATGGCGGCCTTCGCCCGTTCACACCCACGCGTTACCGTCAATATCGACATGGGGCCCAGTGCGGCGCTCGGCCCAAAACTCGATAGCGGTGACCTTGACCTCGCCGTTCTCACACCGGGCTGCGCCATCCCCTGGCGCCCCACCGATCAGGTTCTGCACGAGGAACAGCTGGTCTGGGTCGGGCGCGATGGCGGCCATGCCGTACGCTGCCGGCCATTGCCGGTGGCACTATCGGCCACCGGCTGCGCCTGGCGCAACGCCGCTGTCGAGGCACTGGAACGGGTCGGAATGCGCTACCGCGTTGCCTATACATCCGAATTCTACGAGGGGCAGAAGGCCGCACTCCAGGCCGACCTCGCCATCGCGCCACTGCCGCGCAGCCTGATCAGCCAGGGGCTGGTGCAGATCCGCCCCGCCGAGGGATTGCCCGGCATCGGCACCTGCCGCATCGCGCTCCGGCTCGGTCCCAACCCGACAGACGTGACCTTGGCGCTGGCCGAACGGGTCGCCGAGAGCTACGGCGCGGCATGGCCGGCGCAGGGTGCCGCATGACCCTGACTGGCCACACCGTCCTGGTCACCGGCGCCGCCGGCACGCTTGGCCGCGCAATCGGCGAGGCCATCCGGGCGGCTGGCGGCACCGTCTTTGCCACTGACCTCACCCCTGTCGACGGCATCGACTGCGCCCATGACGTGACCTCCGAGGCCGACTGGGCCACCGTGATCGCCGAAATTGAAGCCCGTCACGGTCGCCTCGATGGCCTGGTGAACAACGCCGGCATCGTCCATCTTGGCTCGATCGAGGATACCACGTTGGCCGACTGGCGCCGGGTGATGGCGGTCAATGCAGACGGCGTCTTCCTCGGCTGCAAAGCCGCCTGGCCGTTGCTGAAGCGCGGCGAGGCCCCCGCCATCGTCAACATGTCTTCGGTCTCGGGCCTGATCGGCGGCGCCAATCTGGCGGCTTACAATGCCTCAAAGGGCGCTGTCCGCCTGCTGACCAAGTCCCTCGCGATGCACGGCGCCCGGCTCGACCCGCCGATCCGCTGCAACTCGGTCCACCCGGCCTTTGTCGAAGGCGCCATGGTCGATACCCTGGCCGCCACCACCCGCGACCCGGCCCGGACGCATCAGAAAATGGCAGCGGCGATCCCGCTCCGCCGCCTGGCCCAACCGCACGAGGTCGCCGCCAGCGTTGTCCACCTGCTGTCCCCGGCTGCCGGGTTCATCACCGGCTCCGAAATCGTGATCGACGGCGGGCTGACTGCGGGTTGACGCAGTGGACCCGGTCGGGCATTCCGTCACCACCGGACAGAGAACGCTCCCGAAGTTAGCCTGGCGCCCGGTTCGAACCAGAGGATGGCATTATGCGTTTGCTGCCGCTTTTGTTGCGCCGCGTAATCCACACCGGAACCTTGACACTGATCGACCCGGATGGTGCCACCGAAACCTTCGTCGGCGCCAATCCCGGACCCGTCGTCACGATCCGGATCACCGATCCGGCGCTCGACCGCAAGCTTCTGGTCAATCCGGAACTGCGCTTCGCCGAGGCCTATATGGATGGCGGGATCGAGGTCGCACCGGAAGACCTGCGTGATCTGCTTCGCCTGTTCAAGCTGAACAAGGCGCGCCTCAACCGCACGCCCTCGCAGGCGCTGTTCCGCCGCTTTGCCAGGCTGGTCAAGCGCCTCGCCCGCAACAATCCACTGCGCTCGCGCCGCAACGTCGCCGCCCATTACGACATCGGCAACGACCTCTACCGACTGTTTCTCGACACCGACATGCAGTATTCCTGCGCCTACTTCCCAAATGGCGACGAAACGCTGGAGCAAGCCCAGCTCGCCAAAAAGCGCCACATCGCCGCCAAACTGCTGCTGAAACCCGGCCAGCGCGTGCTCGATATCGGCTGTGGTTGGGGTGGCATGGCGCTGTATCTGGCCCAGGTCGCGGATGTCGAGGTGCTGGGGGTTACGCTCTCCGAGAAGCAGCTCAAGGTCGCCCGTGAGCGGGCGGCGGGGCTGGGCCTCTCGGACCGGGTGCGATTTGAGCTGCAAGACTACCGCAGTGTCGACCAGCCCTTCGACCGCATCGTTTCGGTCGGCATGCTCGAGCATGTCGGCGCGACCAGCCTCGGCACCTATTTCAACACCGTGCGCGACCGGCTGGCACCGGACGGGGTTGCGCTGATCCACTCGATCATGCGCGGCAGCGCGTCCGGCGTGACCAGCCCGTTCACTTCCAAATATATCTTTCCTGGCGGCTACATTCCGGCGGTGTCCGAGACCGTGGCGGCAGTCGAGAAAAGCCGCCTCTGGCTGCTCGATTGCGAAATCTGGCGCAAGCATTACGGCTTTACCATCGAGGAATGGGCCAAGCGTTTCGCCGCCAACCGTGACCGGGCCAAGGCGATGTATGACGAGCGCTTCTGCCGGATGTGGGAGCTGTATCTCGCCGGCGCCGAATCGTCGTTCCGCGACGGCCGCATGGCGGTCATGCACCTCCAGCTCGGCCACCGGCGCGACGCGGTGCCGCTGTCGCGGGAGTACATGGCGGTTGAGACCGAGCGCCTGCGGGCGCGGGAGGTGGAACTGGGTCTGGCCTGATCCAACCGCGGGGGCTTGCCACATCCGCGACTCGGGTCTATATCACCCGCAACATCGCGGTGGCCTCGCTGGACCAGCGGGACCCCTCACCGGGTTTACAAGGCGGGCCGCGAAGCCCGCTTTTTGATTCGCGACCCCGGAGGAGACCACTGCCGCATGATTGCCGTCACTTCCACCCCTATGACCGATCTGGTCGCCAACGCCCCGATGGACCGTCGCTTGGCCGCGATCGTGGTCCCGACGATCGAGGGCATGGGCTTCGAGTTGGTGCGGCTGAGGCTGATGGGTGGCAGGCGGATCACGCTGCAGGTGATGGCCGAGCGCGCAGCCGGTAGGCCGGGGGCCGGAACCATGGAGATCGAGGACTGCGCCATCCTCTCGCGCGCGATCTCGGCCGCTCTTGACGTCGAGGATCCGATCGAGCGCGAGTTTACTCTCGAGGTGTCGTCGCCCGGCATCGACCGGCCGCTGACCCGGCTGAATGACTTTGCCCGGTGGGAGGGCTATGAGGCCCGGCTTGAGACCGCCGATATGATCGATGGCCGCAAGCGCTTCAAAGGCGTGCTTGCCGGGGTCGAGGGTAACGAGGTGCTGATCGACATCGACGACCCCGCTGTCGAGGGCGCCATCGGGCTGCAGTTCGACTGGCTGACCGACGCCAAGCTGTTGCTGACGGATGAACTGGTCGCCGAAAGCTTGCGGGCCCGAAAGCACGATTTCAACGAAGCCGAGTTCGACGAAATCGAGGCCAAAGAAGATCCAACAGACGAAGTTACCGACGGCCAGAACACAAACGACAACGAAGGGGATATTAACATCCCCGCAATGCAGAAGGACACTTGAGATGGTCAGTGCAAACCGGCTGGAGCTGTTGCAGATCGCCGACGCGGTCGCGCGCGAAAAGCTGATCGACCGCGAATTGGTGCTCGAGGCAATGGAAGACAGCCTCGGCAAGGCAGCGCGCTCGCGCTATGGCGCCGACTACGATATCCGCGCCTTCATCGACCGCCAGACCGGCGAGATCGCCATGAGCCGGGCGATGGAGGTGGTCGAGACCATCGAGAACCATTTTACCGAAATCCCGCTTGCCGAGGCGCGGTTGAAGAACCCGGCGGCCGAGGTCGGCGATTTCATTACCGAGCCCCTGCCAGCGATGGATTTCGGCCGGATCGCCGCCCAGACCGCCAAGCAGGTCATCATCCAGAAGGTCCGCGATGCCGAGCGTGAGCGCCAATATGAGGAATTCAAGGACCGGGTCGGCGAGATCATCAACGGCACCGTCAAGCGAGTCGAATACGGCAATGTCATCGTCGATCTCAGCCGCGCCGAGGCGATCATTCGGCGGGACCAGTTGATTCCGCGCGAGACTTACAGGGTCGGCGATCGCATCCGCGCCTATATCCGCGATGTCCGCGCCGAAGCCCGCGGCCCGCAGATCTTCCTGAGCCGCACCGCGCCGGAGTTCATGGCCAAACTGTTCGGCATGGAAGTGCCGGAAATCTATGACGGTATCATCGAGGTCAAGGCGGTGGCGCGCGATCCCGGCTCGCGCGCCAAGATCGGTGTGATCAGCCACGATAGCTCGATCGACCCGGTCGGCGCTTGTGTTGGTATGCGGGGCAGCCGGGTCCAGGCGGTGGTCAGCGAGCTCCAGGGTGAGAAGATCGACATCATTCCCTGGAATGACGACGCCGCCACCTTCATCGTCAACGCGCTTCAGCCTGCCGAAGTGACCAAGGTGGTGATGGACGAAGACGCCAGGCGCATTGAGGTCGTGGTCCCCGACGAGCAGCTCAGCCAGGCGATCGGCCGGCGTGGCCAGAATGTGCGCCTTGCCTCGCAGCTGACCGGCTGGGACATCGATATCATGACCGAGGCCGAAGAATCGGAGCGCCGCCAGACCGAGTTCAACGAACGTTCGGCGATGTTCATCGAACACCTGGATGTCGACGAGATGGTCGCCCAGCTCCTCGTTTCTGAGGGCTTCACCTCGCTGGAGGAGGTCGCCTACGTCGCCCTTGACGAGCTGACCATGATCGACGGCTTCGACGACGAGACCGCCGCAGAGTTGCAGACCCGGGCCCGCGAAAGCCTCGAGGCGGCAAACCAGAAGGCGCTGACCGCGTCCCGTGAGCTTGGCGCCGAGGACAGCCTGATCGACTTCGAGGGCCTGACGCCGCAAATGGTGCTGGCACTGGCCACCGACGGCATCAAGACCCTCAACGACTTCGCGCAATGCGCCGACTGGGAACTGGCCGGCGGCTTCACCACCATCGACGGCAAGCGGGTCAAGGATGACGGGTTGCTCGAGTCCTTCGACATCAGCCTCGAAGAGGCGCAGTATCTGGTGATGAAAGCCCGGGTCGAGCTCGGGATTGTCGATGCGGCTGACCTCGTGGTGGCTGAGGAAGAAGGCACAGAGGAAGGCGAAGCCGTAGACGGCGACGCACCCCTCGAGGAGGCCGGGTTGGCGTAAGCCACCCCGGACCGATATGACCCGGGGTGGTATGACCAAGACCCGAGCCGAGCCTGAGCGCCGATGCATCGCCACTGGCGATAGCGGGCCGACGGACCTTCTGGTCCGGTTTGTGCTTGGCCCGGATGCCCAGGTGGTGCCGGATCTGGCGGAGCGGCTGCCGGGGCGCGGAGTCTGGCTTACGGCGCAACGCGCGCTGGTCGACAAGGCGGTGAAAAAGAAGCTGTTCTCGCGCGCCTTCAAGGCCCAGGCGGTAGCGCCGGCCGATCTTGCCGACCGGCTCGAGGCGCTGCTGGCGCAACGGCTGGTCAACGTGATCGGCCTCGCCCGCAAGGCAGGTCAGGCGGTGACCGGGTTCGAGAAGGTCCGCGCCCGGCTAAAGGACGGAACCGCAGGCGTGCTGATTCAGGCCAGCGACGGCGCCGAGGACGGAAAAGCAAAGCTGACCCGCCTGGCAGATGGGCTGTCGGAAGGGGGGGCCAAACGGGTGCCCGGAATCGAAATTCTAGACTCGACAGAATTGGGTTTGGCTTTTGGCCGCGATTTTGCGATACATGCCGCGCTCGACCGCGGCGGCTTCGCGGATCGCGCGATCGGAGAGGCGGCGCGGCTTTGCGGTTTGCGACCCACCGATGTGCCCACGGATGAGACGACGAATGCGCCTCGCGGTGAGACGCGGCAGGTTTCTGCATAGACGAACTACGATCTGGCGCCCAAGCGGGCGATGTAAGACAAGGGGGACCGGCAACGGTTCCCGGACAAGGTGATTGATGAGCGATACTAGTGGTGGCGACAACAAGATCGGTGGACGCGGGCCAATTGGCGGCGGCCTGGGCGGCGGGCGCGGTTCCGTGCGCCAAAGCTTCAGCCATGGCCGCTCCAAGGCGGTGGTCGTCGAGACCAAACGCAAGCGGATCCTTTCGGCTCCTGATGGCACGCCCAAACCCGTCGTCGTGGCGCCGCCAGTCGCGAAACCACAGCCGCAACCACCGGTCGCGGCCCCAACGCCCAAGCCGGTTGACAAGCGCGACGCCAAGCCGCGCGGCGATCGTAGCGGCAACATCCGGCCGACCCTCTCGGCCGAGCAATATGCGCGCCAGATCGTTGCCATCAAACAGGCTAAAAAGGACGACGCAATCCGGCTGACGCAGGAGGCCGAGGAGGCCAAGCTCCGCGCCGCCGTAGACGCCGTGCGCATGCGCGAGGCCGAGGCCAAGGCCGCAGTCGAGGCGGCGAGGCAACTGGCCGAGGAAGCTGAAGTTGCCCAGCGTGAACCCGAGGCACCGGACACCCCAGCGGCTGAAATCAAGCCTGCCAAACCGGCTGATGCCGTGGTCGAAATCGCCCTCGCACCGGCCATCCCACTGATCGAGGACCGTCCGGCCCGCCCAGCCCATCGCGCACCTGCCGTCAACGCGGATGACGACGATCGCGGACCGGTGCGCGGACGCGGCGGCCCCGGTGGTCCCGGCGGTCCCGGCGGGCTGAAAAAACCCGCGCCCTCACCTCGGACACGCGACGACGACAAGCGCCGCACCGGCCGCCTGACGATCTCGAAGCTCGGCGACGAGGACGGCGGGCGCCAGCGCTCGATGGCCGCAATGCGCCGCCGCCAGGAGCGCGACAAGCGCAAGATGATGGGCGGCCCGGTCGAGCGCGAAAAGGTCGTCCGCGATGTCCGCGTCCCTGATGCCATCACCGTGCAAGAGCTCGCCAACCGTATGGCCGAGCGCGTCGCCGATGTGATCAAGTCGCTGATGAAAATGGATATTATGGCAACCCAGAACGAGTCGATCGACCCGGACACCGCCGAGCTGGTGATCGAGGAGTTCGGCCACAAGATGGTCCGGGTCTCAGAATCGGATGTGGAGAACGTCCTCGAAACCGAGAAAGACCAGGACGCTGATCTGCAGCCCCGCGCGCCAGTGGTTACCATCATGGGCCATGTCGATCACGGCAAGACGTCGCTGCTGGATGCCCTGCGCAAGACCAATGTGGTCGCCGGTGAGGCCGGTGGCATCACCCAGCACATCGGCGCCTACCAGATCACCACCGATGGCGGCCACAAGGTCACTTTCCTCGACACTCCGGGCCACGCCGCCTTCACCTCGATGCGGGCGCGCGGCGCCCAGGTCACCGATATCGTCATTCTGGTGGTGGCGGCGGACGATTCCGTCATGCCTCAGACCATCGAGGCGATCCGCCACGCTAAGGCGGCGGATGTGCCAATGATCGTGGCCATCAACAAGATGGACCGCCCCGGTGCCGATGCGCAGAAGGTGCGTACCGAACTGCTGCAGCACGAGGTTCTGGTTGAGGCAATGTCGGGCGAAGTGCTCGATGTCGAATGCTCGGCAATCACCGGCGAAGGGCTCGACAAGCTGGTCGAGGCCATCGTCCTGCAGACCGAGCTGCTGGACCTCAAGGCCAACCCGAACCGCTACGCCGAAGGCGCTGTGATCGAGGCCAAGCTCGATGTCGGCCGCGGTCCCGTCGCCACCGTTCTGGTCCAGCGCGGCACCCTGAAACTGGGCGACATCTTCGTTGTCGGCGAGCAGTGGGGCCGGGTGCGCGCGCTGGTCGACGACCAGGGCAAGCGGATCGAGCAGGCTGGTCCGTCGATCCCGGTCGAGGTGCTGGGCCTGCAGGGCACGCCCGAGGCCGGCGATACCCTCAACGTCGTCGAAGACGAGGCCAAGGCCCGCGAAATCGCCAACTATCGCCAACGCAAGGCGCGCGAGGCCCAGGCGGCCAAGGGCTCCAGGACCACGCTCGACCAGCTTCTGGCCCGGGCCAAGACCGGCGGCAGTGTCAGCGAACTGCCAATCGTCATCAAAGCCGACGTCCAGGGCTCGGCCGAGGCCATCGTCCAGGCGCTCGACAAGATCGGCAACGAGGAAGTCCACGTCCGTGTGCTGCATTCCGGCGTTGGCGCGATTACCGAATCAGACGTCACTTTGGCGGACGCCTCCGGCGCCCCGATCATCGGCTTCAATGTCCGGGCCAACACTCCGGCACGCGAGTCTGCCAACCAGAAGGGTGTCGAGATCCGCTACTACTCGATCATCTACGACCTGGTCGATGACGTGAAACAAGCGGCCTCAGGCCTGCTCAGCCCGGAGGTGAAGGAGCACTTCATCGGCTACGCCCGGGTCAAGGAAGTCTTCAAGGTTTCGCATATCGGCAAGGTCGCCGGTTGCGAGGTCACCGAGGGCATCGCCCGGCGCTCCGCCGGTGTCCGGCTGCTGCGCGACGATGTGGTGATCCACGAGGGCAAGCTGAAAACCCTCAAGCGCTTCAAGGACGAGGTCAAGGAGGTCAAGGCCGGTCAGGAATGTGGCATGGCCTTCGAGAACTACGACGATATCCGCGAGAAGGACGTCATCGAGATCTTCGAGCGCGAGGAAATCGAGCGGACGCTCTGACCAACCGGCTGACCACCAGACAATCCCCGCCACCGACCCCCTGGCTGGGCGGACCCGAGCCTCGGTAAAAACGCCGGAGCTAGCGTCCCTCCCCCCGCAAAGGGGGGAGGACAGGAGGGGGTCCACCACTCACGAGGCAATCCGAATGCCAAAGCGCAATTCCATCCACGGCAGCGGCCCGACCCAGCGCCAGCTGCGGGTCGGCGAAACCATCCGGCGGGCGCTGGCCGAAATTCTGACCCGTGGCGACCACCATGAGCCGGATCTGGGAGGCGTTCCAATCACGGTCGGCGAGGTCCGGTGTTCCTCTGACCTGCGGGTCGCCACCGTGTTCGTCCTGCCTTTGGGTGGACGCGACGCCGAGCGGGTTCTCTCAGGCCTGGAGCGGGCCAAGTTCGAGCTGCGCCGCGAACTGACCCGATCGGTCAACCTCAAGTTCTCGCCCGAGCTGCGTTTCAAACTCGACGAAACCTTCGACCGCATGGACGAGACCCGCCGGATGTTGGGCGATGAGCGGGTCCGGCGCGACATCGACGAGGACTGACGGCAACGCTGCGTGCAATTCGGGCCGCCCCACGCCGCCCTACCCCCGCGCCACCATCATCGCCAGCCGGATCAGGCAGCGCTCGACCAGCGCCCGGTCGGGCCGGTCACCGGGCGAGCGTAGGGTACGGTCGGTCTGAAACAGCAACCGGTTCGCACTCTCCAGCCGCTGTGGTCCCCAGCGCCGAGCCTGCGCCGCGAGGGCTTGACCGCGCGGCCCAAAGGCCGGAGGCCGCAATCGCCCCAATGCAGCCTCGATGCCATCCCGCGCCGCAGCCAGACCCAGCAATTGGCGGAAATGCCGGCCTGTCGCGATCAACATCCCGGTCGCACCGACACCCGACGCCGACAACCGCCCGATCAGCGGCCCAACCGCCTCGGCCTGGCCTTGCGCCACTGCCTCCACCAACCGGTCAAGCTCGCTGTCTGCCGCCATTGGCAGCAGCGGCGCCAGCCCCTCCTGATCCAGCGCTTCACAGCGATCCAGCGAATAAACCGTTATCTTTTCAATCAGTTGCAACAACGCACCCCGGTCGATCTGTGCCGCTACAGCGGCCAGATCCTGCAACGCCTCCGGCGTCAACCCGTCGGAAAGACCGGCCTGGCTCAGCAACGCTGCCAACTCGGCCTCGCCCGGCGGCTCCGGATACAGCGCCAGAGACGCCAGCCGGCTACCGCCCCCCTCGAACAATTTCCGTAAGGTCGAGCGTGCAGTAAGGCCCTCCGCCGTGACCAACAGAAACGCATCCTCAGCGCTGTCTCCCGGCCCATTTTCCGCAAGAATTTCCTTCATCGGCCCGGCCAGCGTGTCCCGGGCGCCTTCGATCAGCACGACCCGGCGGCCGGGAAAGAAGCCCCGCGTCCGCAGCGCCGCATCGATCTCCGCCGGTGCCTTCAGGGCCATCCCCGGCTCCAGCCGGGTCAGCCGCAGATCATCACCTTCGGTCAGAAAATCCACCAGTTCGCGCCGCCTCAACGCCAACAAACCGGCGTCCGGGCCATGCAAAAGCACCCCTGCCAGCCCGCCAAGCACTTTGGCGTCCGGGTGGGCACAGAACGCCGCCGCTCGCGCCCCGGCGAGTTTCACGAGCCCGCCGCTGCAGCAATACCCCCGGAAAGATCGGCGGCACGCGCCAGCAGCGCCCGGGCAATGCGCTCGCCCAGATCGCGGGCCAGCCGCCGCTCGATATCCTGTTTCGCCGCCCTTGTTGCAAACAGCGATGCGGTCGAGTTGTAACCCGACTGCGACACCGACCGGTCTTTGAACAACGGCTCGGTACCTTCAATCGAGTACAGCGCCCAATCCGCGATTGCGGTCAGGCTGATCCGGGTCACCGCGTTATCTCGCGCGATGGCAAGGTTGCTGCGCTCGATCCGGGTCTTGACTTCCAGACGAAAATCTTCGGATCGCGGCCGTCCCAGTCGATCGCGCAGGCTGTCGTTCAGGTAGTAGCCAAAGCGGTCGTCGAATTCCGGCAAGCGGACCCGCCCGATCATCGCCTCCGAAGGGCTGCCCTCGGCCAGCATCGGTCGGAAACAACCGCCGAGCGGCCCGGCGAGCAGACCCCCGAACAGGAACGTCCCGCCCAGACGCGCCAGAACCTGCCTGCGAAGGGACCCTGATCCAGATAGAGGCTCAGATAACGACATTGACGATTCGCCCCGGCACCACAATGATCTTGCGCGGCGTCTTGCCGCCCAGGAAGCGTGCCACATCCGGGCTGGCCATGACCAGCCCCTCGATGGTTTCGCGATCCGCCTCACGATCGACCTGGATCTCGGCCCGCTTCTTGCCGTTGATCTGCACCGGCATCGAAATCATATCGTCGCGCGTCAGATCGGCATCGTATGATGGCCACGGCGCCTCGACCAGCGGTGTCGCATGCCCCAGCAGCTGCCAGATCTCCTCGGCGAAATGCGGTGTCATCGGTGCCATCAACCGGGCGAGTGCTTCATAGGCCTCTCGCCGGGCGAAGAGATAGTCTTCCGAGTCGCCATGTTCCTTCGTGAGCGTGTTCACGAACGTATATATATCGGCAACCGCCTTGTTGAAGGCGAAACTTTCTATGTTCCTGCTGACCCTCATGATGGTCTTATGCGTGGCCTGTCGCAAGCTGGCGGCCATCGGGAGAACTAATTGGGGTTCCGGAGCGCCAATTGCGCAAAGCTTCGCCTCATTGAGCGCCCGCCAGACACGCTGTAGGAACCGCCACGCCCCCTCCGCTCCAGCTGCGGTCCATTCCACATCGCGCTCCGGCGGGCTGTCCGACAGCATGAACCAGCGCGCGGTGTCGGCGCCAAACTGTTCGATGATCTGCTCGGGATCGACAGTGTTGCGCTTCGATTTCGACATCTTGATCGTCGGACCGATCTCGACTTCCTCATCTGTCGAGGTCTCTCTCGCTACCCTTCGGAGGTCAACCTTGTCGACAGGCACAATCTGAGGGTCACGTGTTTCCAATGCAGGTTCGCGCCCGTCCTCTTCGTGCGTAATCTTAACCTCGTCCGGCGTCAGCCAGCGCCCGTCGGCGGCACGGTAGGTTTCGTGGGTCACCATGCCCTGAGTGAACAGCGCATTGAACGGCTCGATCGATTTTTCCGGCAGATGTCCGGTGCGATGCATGGCGCGGGCAAAGAAGCGCGAATACAGCAGATGCAGGATCGCGTGCTCGACGCCGCCGATATACTGGTCGACATTCATCCAGTAATCGGCGTCCGCCATCTCGGTGGGCGTATCCGCGTGCGGCGCGGTGAAACGGGCGAAATACCAAGACGAATCGACAAAGGTGTCCATGGTGTCGGTCTCGCGCCGGGCGTCAGCCCCGCATTTCGGGCAAGGCACATTGCGCCAACCGGTATGCCGGTCCAGCGGGTTGCCGGGCTTGTCGAAGGTCACGTCGTCCGGCAGTTTCACCGGCAGATCGGCCTTGGGCACCGGCACGATCCCGCAATCGCCGCAATGGATCACCGGAATCGGACAACCCCAGTAGCGCTGACGGCTAATGCCCCAGTCGCGCAGGCGAAAGTTCACCCGGGCCTCGCCGCAGCCCATCTCCAACATCCGCCGGGCCATCTCCGCCTTGGCGTCATCGATCGACATCCCGTCGAGGAAGCGTGAATTGATGATCCGTCCCGGCCCGATATAGGCGTCGCTGCCGATCTCGAAGCTCGCGGCGTCCTGATCGGGCGGGCACACCACCGGCACCACGTCCAGACCGTACTTGCGGGCGAAATCCAGGTCGCGCTGGTCATGGGCAGGGCAGCCGAAAATCGCGCCGGTGCCGTAGTCCATCAGGATAAAGTTGGCGACGTAGATCGGCATGGTCCAGTTCGGGTCGAACGGATGCACCACCCGCAGCCCAGTGTCGAAGCCCTTCTTCTCGGCGGTTTCCAGTTCCGCCTCCGAGGTGCCCATGCGGCGGCACTCGGCGTTGAACGCCGCCAACCCGTCGACCTTGCCCTCCAGCGCCCGGGACAGCGGATGGTCCGGCGAGATTGCCGCGAAGCTGGCCCCAAACAGGGTGTCGTGCCGGGTGGTGTAGACCTCCAGCTCCGGCCAATCGACCAGATCATTCGGCGCCATCTCGAAGCGAAACTGCAGCCCCTCGGACCGCCCGATCCAGTTGCGCTGCATCAGCCGGACCTTTTCGGGCCACTTGTCCAGGCCGTCGATAGCGCTCAGCAACTCGTCGGCCATGTCGGAGATGCGAAAGACCCATTGCGTCAGCTCACGCCGCTCGACCGGCGCACCCGAGCGCCAACCTTTGCCGTCGATCACCTGCTCGTTGGCCAGCACCGTGTTGTCGACCGGATCCCAGTTCACCACCGAGATCTTGCGCGACACCAGCCCGGCCTCGAGCATGTCAAGAAACAGCGCCTGCTGCTGGGCGTAGTACTCCGGATCGCAGGTCGCGAACTCGCGCTCCCAATCCAGGCTCAGCCCCATCGATTTGAGCTGGGTCCGCATCGCCGCGATATTCTGGTAGGTCCACGCCCCCGGATGGACCCTGCGCTCCATCGCGGCGTTCTCGGCCGGCATGCCGAACGCATCCCAGCCCATCGGATGTAACACATTGAAGCCGCGCGCCTTTTTGAAACGGGCCACCACGTCGCCCATGGCGTAGTTGCGCACATGGCCCATATGGATGCGCCCGGAGGGATAGGGGAACATCTCCAGCACATAGTATTTCGGCTTGGTCTCGTCGCGGGTCGCGGCAAAGGCGCGGCTGTCTTCCCAGATGCGTTGCCATTTCGGTTCCACAGCGCGGGCATTGTAGCGCGACATGGTGGCCTCTCTTGTCATCGTTTTAGGTGGATGATGTGCGCGCCCATACTTGTTCGGCGCTTATGTGATCTGGAACCGCATCTTCAAGACCACAACCGTTTCCGGCCCTCGGCGAGTGGCTGACCGAAGCCGTCGCGCCACCCTCCCAACTGGTCTCACGGCTTCACCCAGTTATGCCGCCTTCAATCTCGGCAATCTTGATCTGCCGTGCCCGGGTCAGAATCGCATCCTCCATCTGCCGTGCCGTGTCGACGCTGACCGGAGCCGGGAGCCAAACACCACTTTCGTTGCGCACTTCGCGGAAGACCGCAACCTTCAGCGACGCGGCAGACAGAACGGGGTTGAGGATATAGGCCGTCACCTTGAAGCGCTCGCCCGGTGCCTCCGGGGTCGAGCCCCATTCGGTGGCGATCACACCGGTGAACGGATCGGTCGAGGCCAGCGGCAAGAATGACAGCGTATCCAGCGCCCCCTGCCACAGGTATTTGTTTACCGGCAACCGGGCTTTTTCGTCGTCGGCACCGCCGAGAATGCCCCCGGCGCCACTGCGAATATTGCCGATCGACGCACCACCTTCGCCGAAGACCGATGGTGCATTCGGGTTCTGCCTCCCTTTCGGCCC
>DATLAW010000326.1:0-2605 GCA_035527255.1 Thermohalobaculum sp.
GCGCTCATGCATTCGGGGATGGGGCAGGATCAGATGCGGCGGCGTCACGGTCTGCGCCTTGCCGAGGTCAAGCGCCATCCAGCGTTCCACCGTCGCCCGGTCGGGCAGAACCGTGTCGCCGACTGCAATCAGGTCAAGGTCGCACACCCGGGACGCCCAGCGCGTCGGGCGCTCCCGGCCCAGTTCGGCCTCGGCGCGGTGCATAACCACCAGCAGTGATTCGGGCGTCAGATCGGTTTCCAGCACTGCGACGCCGTTCACATAATCGGGACCGGACCCCGGAGGGAAGGCGGGTGCACGGTACCATCGGCTGCGCGCGGCAACCGAAATCCCGGTACTCCCGCCAAGAATTTTCAGCGCGCGCTCAAGGGTCTCAGCGATATTGCCGTCAGCCCCCGGCAGGTTAGCGCCAAGCGCGATCAAGGCCTGAGTCATATCACCGTCACATGTTGCTTGGAATTGCATTCAAGAGTTCGTATACAGCTTTGCTCGATTCCCGCACTCTCCTAGAGTATGATCTGTTTGCTGCGGGGGGCTACCATACGTCCAACCGGAGAGGATAAAGACTTTCATGTTTTATCGCGATGAGCGATTAGCGCTCTTTATAGACGGCTCCAACCTCTATGCAGCTACCAAGGCGTTGGGTTTCGACATCGATTATAAACTGTTGCGCAGTGAATTCATGCGCCGCGGCAAGATGGTCCGGGCCTTCTACTACACCGCGCTGATCGAGAACGACGAATACTCGCCAATCCGCCCGCTGGTCGATTGGCTTGACTATAATGGTTTCACGCTGGTTACCAAGCCAGCCAAGGAGTTCACCGATTCGACCGGCCGGCGCAAGATCAAGGGCAACATGGACATCGAGCTCGCGGTCGACGCGATGGAGATGGCCGACCATGTTGAGCACATCGTCCTGTTTTCGGGCGACGGTGACTTCCGGCCGCTGGTCGAGGCCCTGCAGAAGAAGGGCGTGCGCGTCTCGGTGGTCTCCACCATTCGCTCAAGCCCACCGATGATCGCCGATGACCTGCGCCGCCAGGCCGATAACTTTATCGAGCTGGAGGAGCTGAAGGACGTCATCGGTCGTCCGCCGCGCCCGATGGCGGTCGAGCATGAACTCGCCGCGAACGACGAGTGATTTCTGAATCTTCTGGGGCGGAAGCGCCCCGGAATTGCTCTCTCTGCGACAGGCTGGTGACTTATCGCGCGGCGAACCGCGCCTCCCATCCTGATTGGTACAACGGTGCCGTTGAAAGCTTCGGTGATCGAGCCGCCCGCTTGCTCGTTGTCGGTCTGGCGCCTGGGGTGACCGGAGCCAACCGCACCGGGCGACCCTTCACCGGCGACTGGGCCGGGAATTTGCTTTATCCGACATTGGCGAAATTCGGCTTCTCAAAGGGTACGTTCATGGCCCGCCCAGACGACGGGCTGGAACTGATCGACGCCATGATCACCAACGCCGTCCGCTGCGTACCGCCCCAAAATAAGCCGATCGGTGCCGAGGTGAACGCCTGCCGCGCGTTCCTGAAAGCTCGGATCGCCGCATTGCCCCGCCTGACCCACATCATCACCCTGGGCAAAATATCCCACGACTCCACCATCCGCGCCCTCGGCGCCCGCCTGACCGACCACCCATTCGCCCACAACGCCTCCAGCCGAGCCGGACGCTATTCGGTCACGTCCAGCTATCACTGTTCACGCTACAACACCAACACGAGGCAGCTGACGCCCGAGATGTTCGAGGCAGTGTTTGAGGGGGTGAGGGCAGGGTTGGGCAACTAAGCGATCAACCTCGAGGACGATGAGGACATACAGATTTTCCGCCCTACTAGTCCGACTAAAAACGCAGCTAGTGGTCTGACTCCGACGCTTCGAACCCGCACCCGCGGTCCGCGCCGAGCACGGTGCGTATGTGGGCGGCGTAGTTGTCGAGAATGACGTGGACGATCTTTCCGGCCGGAATGTCTCGCTCAAGGGCATTGAGGAAGCGGATGAATTCCTGATGCCGGTGGCGCTGCATGTTCCGCCCGAAGACTTCACCGGTCAGGACATTCAGCGCCGCGAACAGCGTGGTTGTTCCGTGCCGCTTGTAGTCGTGGGTCATGGTGGCGCCGCGGCCCTTCTTCATCGGCAGTCCCGGTTGGGTGCGGTCGAGCGCCTGGATCTGGGACTTCTCATCGAAACTGAGCACCACGGCATGGACTGGCGGTGCAACATACAAGCCCACGATCTCATGCAGCTTCTCGACGAAGGCCGGGTCCTTCGACAGTTTGAAGACGCGCCAGCGATGTGGGCTGAGCCCATGCGCGGCCCAGATACGCTGCACCGTCGCGACACCTAGCCCCACGGCCTTCGCCATCGCCCGTGCCGTCCAGTGGGTCGCCTCGTGCGGTGGCGGCGCCTGCGTCAGCCGGACCACCTCGGCGGTCTTGCCGGCAGGGATCGGCGCCTTGCCCGGAGGCCGGGTCTTGTCGCGCAGCAGGCCCGCGATACCCGCCTCGGCAAACCGTTCCTGCCAGCGCCAAACGGTTGTCTTCGACTTGCCTGTGGCGGCCATGATGGCCTGCGTACCGAGGCCATCGGCAGTCAGCAAGACGATACA
>DATLAW010000327.1:0-10394 GCA_035527255.1 Thermohalobaculum sp.
GACGCCGGGTCACGAGATCATTTGAAGTTCGGGAAATGGTCGACGCTCATGGCGCCATCGCTCAGACGGTTGACCACGTGCTTGCGAACCGGGTGGTCGCTGGCGACGAAGACGTCGAGAAGCTCGTTCCGCGGCGCATCGGGGAAGGGTTGGTCCAGGTCCTGCAGGGCGGAGGCGTAGCGGCCGAGTGTGCGCGTGAAGGTCGCCTTGAAATCGGATTCCAGGCTGCTCATGCGAAACTCCAGCGTCGTCTCCCGGCGATCGGCGTTTATCAGGTGCACCGCGGTTGCGAACCGGCCGTCGACGCCCTGGAGCACGATGCCGCGACCCCGGCATGCGACCGATTGGTATTGCGGGTGATAGGTGGTTGCCCAGCCCGGGCCGACCAACGCGATCTGCGGCCGGATCGAGCCCATGAAGCCTTCCCGTTGGGGATAGAGATCGAAGAGGAACCAGCCGTCGGCGGGAGCGCCGGGAAGCGCCCCGAGGTCGATGCACACATCCTCGCCGAAACCAAAGCCGCCACGCGCGCGGGCCGCAACCCGACCGTCCTCCGATACTGCCAAGACCCGGTAGCGGTAGCGCACCGAATAGGGCATCGACTGGAACATCGGGCCGAAGTTGGCAACCCGGATATGCGTGCTGATACCATCGCGGTTGATCAGGAGACCGCTGTTCGATTGATCGAAGGGCATCTTGATCCCATGCCCCTGGGCAACCGGCCGCGCATCCGCCACAACCCGGCTGTCGGCATGTTGCCCCGTCGCCTCATGCACCACGAGGTCGAGATCGAGCAGGCAGGCGGTGCATTTGGTGCCGACGCCGGTGGTTTCGACCAGCGTGTCGTAATTGTTCTTGGGATCGGCGAGGTGCCGTTCGATCGTGCCGCGTGTGGTCTCGAAGCAAACGCAGACCACTTCGTCACGGACCGGGTCGATCTGTGCGTTCAAGTATTGCAGCCTTTTTGCCGGGTTCTAGATTGCTACGGGCGCCATTGCGGCGGCCCCGACCTAATACCGGAAGCCGTGCTCAAGTTGCCAATTGTAAACGTCGATGAGAATGTCCATTGCACGCGCCGCCTCGCCCTCGGGCAGGTTCGGCACGGTGCCGCCGAACAGCCTCGTGCCCGGCGCATCAAACGATGCGGAGCGGAGCGCCTGATAGAAGCGGGCGCCCGCCGTCTTCCATTCCGAGATCTCCTCCTCGCTCCGCTCCTTGACCGCCCACCGCACCGCGTCGGGCAGATCATAGAAGGAGGTGATGACCTTGACGTTGGGCATGAACGCGTAGTCGACGTGACTGGAGAATATCAGCGCCGGCTTGCCCAGGCGCGTCGACTGCTTGCCAATCGAGCCGCTGACCGTGGCGACGGCCCTCGCTTTCTCGGCCAGCTCGTTACCCGCGAGGCGATAGTCGGCGAAAACGACGTTGGGCAGCTTGCCCAGACGGCAATAGAAGTCGATGGCGCGGTTGCCGATGTTCGGCGTGTGCTCCTTGACCACCAGCGTGACGCCAGCCGGCATGCACAAGGCGAGTTGATAGACGATCGCCTCGGTGTGGCCGAACTCGCGCGCCAGGCAAAGGGTCGAATATTCTGGCTCGACCTGCAGCAGGAACAGCACGAAGGGCCTGTCTCCGAGCGCCTCGATCTGGCCTTTGCCAACCCGGATCAAATAGCGCGCGGCGCGGTAGGTGCGCCACTGCTGCCACATGATCTTGATATAGCCGAGCCGTTTGCGGCGCCGGCGCAGCTTGATGTCGAGCAGGATATGGCCGACCCGAAACTTGCTCAATCGGTACCATTGGCGCAGCATGTGAGAGATTGTGGCTATCTTGTTGGCCTGCTCGGCGATGCGCTTGGCAGCGCCAGGCACCAGCGAGCCTTCGATCTGCGCCGGCGCGGGCTCCTCGGCGAGCGCCTCGGTCCGATGCCGCAGGTAATCATCGGCCATGAATGGGCCGCAGAACCAGGTGATGAAGGTCTCGAAGTTCGAGGCCCCCGGTACGGTGACCGGAATTTTCCGCTGCGCGGCAATGTAGGTAACCGCCGCCCCGAAGCGCGAGTCGGGCCGCGTGATGACGAGATCGACGCCATGCTCATCGAGGAGCCTCTCAAAGTCGGCGAAGTAGCTGTTGGTCTGGCCGAAGATCTCGGTCAGCGTGCCGTCGTTGTGATCGGTGTGGACGCTTTGCGTTGCGCCAGGGTTGAACCGGGTTGAGATGCGCCGGTCGAGCTGCACGATATCGCGCATATAAGTGATGCCGTAGCGCTCTTCGTTCGCACGCGCGGCGCGCATGATCTCGCCGGCATCGCGGCTCTTGCCTTCAACGATCGCCTTCCGCTCAATCTCGCCTAGATCGACCGGCACATCCGTGTCCGTGCAGTGCTGCTTGAAAAACGCCGTAGTGGCCGCATCGCGCGCGAGGATCAGGAACTTCGTTTCATGTTGCTCGCGCATGAGGCGGATCAGCGCCGGGTAGAGATCGCCGATGATTTCGGTTAGATCAAGCAACACGACGCGCGGGATGACGAGCGCCTCGGTATCGGTCGTGACCGCGCCACGCCGGGATTCATCGATCGTCTTGGTCTCTGCCATCGTCGCCTATAAATAAAGCTGATTGGTGGGTTTTGGGCGGACGCTTATCCGGCCCTGCGGAACTTCGCGACCAGAACGAGGTCGACCTCCTGATCTTCCCATATGAACTGGCTGGTTCGACGCCCCTCTTCGATCATTCCAGTCGCCATCATCGTTTTGAGCATCGGGCCGTTGGTTGCCATTGTCCCCGCGGTGACCTTGCGCATCCCTCCGCCATCGAGAAGCCAATCGAGCGCCAGTCGCCAGCTCTCACGGCCGACGCCGAGGCCCCACACCGATTTATCCCCCACAAGGATCGCCAGATCCGCGGTCTGATTGTTACGGTCGATATACGCCGTGACATTGCCGACATGCCGAGCCTTGTAGTGTATCGCCCAATAGCAATGTCCGCCATCGCACGTCGAGCGCAGATACGCCCTGCAGTTCTCATGCGATTGCGGACGGTGCCGGTTCTCGCTGTATCGGAGCACCTTCGGATCGTTAAGCCATGCGACCGTGCGCTCGGTCAGGTGGGTCTCGGTGAAGGGCTCGAGGCGGACCATCTGGCTTTCCAGCACCGGAGGCCCGGACCAATGGGATTCCGTTTCGGCCGGCATCGTGTCGGTCAATCGGCAACCCCGTCTCGCGCCACTGCGACATCGTCGAACAGCAGCACGTCAAGATCGGAGTTCTCGAAGGTGCGGATGGCGTCATCGGGAGATTCTGCGATCGGGTCGCCGTGCAGATTGAACGAGGTGTTCATAACGCAGCCGAGCCCGGTCCGCGCCTTGAAGGCGGCGATGATGTCATAGTAGCTCGGATTGTCCTCGCGCCGCAGCATCTGCGGCCGGACGGTCTTGTCGGCCGGATGGGTCGCCGCCGGGATCGCGTTGCGAAAAGCTTCCTTCAGATCAAACGCCATCGTCATGAAGGGCGAGTAGAGACCCTTTGGATTCTCGACCATTCGCTCGGCCTCTTCGACCAGCATCGACGGGGTGAATGGCATCCAGAAATCGCGGTATTTGATCTTCCGATTGACACGCTCGACGGTGTCGTCACGGCGCGGGTCGGCCATGATCGACCGGTTGCCGAGCGCACGCTGGCCAAACTCCATGCGGCCCGAGAAGCGGGCGACAATCTTGCCGTCCTCGATCCACCCGGCAGCGGTATCGGCGCTTGGCCGCTCGATCAGCTTGTAACTGCGTTGCAACCCGTGGCGTTCGATCGCGGAGGCGACCTGCCGCCTGTCATGTTCGGTTCCAAGATAGACGTTGGTCGGCGCCTCGATCTCTATTTCAGGCGCGAACTGCCGACTTGCCAGCCACGCGGCGCCGACCCCTAGCGAGCCGTCGCCGCTGATGGCGCCGACCCAGAGATGGCGAACGCTATCCAGCTCGGCGATCGCCTTGTTCGCCTTGATGTTCTGGGCGACCCCGCCCGACAGCACGACGTTGTCGATCCCGCGGGTCTTTGCGTTGTTGTCGACCCACTCGGCGAGCAGTTCCTCCAGCCAGGTCTGCAGGCCCCAGGCAATGCCGTCGAAGCGCTCGGCGCGCAGGGCCTCCCCGACAGTGTAATACAGCTCCGGCACCAATCCGTCGTTCACGATCTCAGTACCGTCGACGCGGTTCACATTGCGGAAGTATTCTAGGCTCCGACGCCCGTGATACTCAGTGCCGAAGGGCGCCAACCCCATGACTTTGTATTCATGCTGGTTCGGTTTCATGCCAAGCAGCAAGGTGACGTAGAGATAGAGCCTCCCAGCATTGACCTGGTTGGAACGCCAATGCTCGTTGATCGCTCCGGTAGGCTCCAGCGTGCTGACAGTAGCGGAGCTGTCTTGACCACCGGCCTCTAGTGTCATGACAAGGGTTCTTTCCCGCGGGTAGAGTGACGAGAAGAACCCATAAGCCTTGTGACAGTCTTCATGCCGGAACACCGCAATTCGGTCGGCCGGCAGCCCCAGGTGCGCCTTAATCGTCCGTTGCCTTATTCCGTCGCCGATCGCCTGCCACTGCTCTTGCGGGGCGTTGCGGACCATTTCAACCATCGGCAAATAGGGGTCATCCTGCAACTCGGACCCGGCCAGGTGGCTAAAATGGTCGAACAGGAACAGTTCGGAAATATCAGCTCCTTCGAGCAGGCGCGGCTTCCAATAGACCTCGCATTCCTCGATCCAGTCCTGGATTGAGAATCTGGCGTTCTTGTTGATCGTGTTCTTCCAGATCCAGTCGCTGCGCTGGGTGTAGGCGACCTTGTCGATCTCCATTGGATCGATGCCGGCGAGCGCGATCACGGCATCGATCGCGCGTTTTGGATAGCCTTGGCAGGCCTTCAGCTTGTTCAGCCGTTCCTCACCGACAACGGCCACCAGCCGGCCGTCGCGCACGATGCAGGCGTGCGCATCATGACCTTCGTGAATGCCGAGAATGTTCAACGGAACTCGAACCTCCAATCGAATGTCAGATCAGGCGCGTTTGCGGTCGATAACCGCACCAATTCGGTCGTTTAGGAACTCCCGGATGCGACCTATCGAGTTCGGAGTGATGATCCGCTCCAGCGCCTCCCGGGAAATCGGCTCCGGAGCCGCAATCATTCGATCGAGTGTGATCATCAGATCCTCCCGCCGGTAAACACAAGGGGTCAAACCTCTTTCGATCGATATCAGCATCTGGGCTTCCGACCGACGAGGAAGAATGGACAAGGTCGGCCGTCCTAGGAGCGCGGCTTCGATCAAAAGCATCGAGGTGAGGCTAACCACCAGATCACTTGCGAGCATCAATTCAAGAGGCAGGCCGCTGCGGCTAACGGCGTCGAAGGATCCGTAATACTCTTCAAACTCATGATCATCGGGATCGTGGGGATGCAGCCGCAGGACGGTGTAGACTGGTGCCTTGACCGTCCTCAGGGCTCCCAGGAACTCTTCGATTACGATGTGCGTGCGATATTCGGTCCCGCTGAATCCGGTCAAGGTGTAATCGGGGGTTTTTCGGTAAACGCCGATCGAACCCCGCACCTTTTTGGCGGGCTCGGTGCCAAACACAATCAAGCGCTGGATGTCTGTGCACTTCGGAAACATTCTCGCGCGAAGCCGGCGCCGATCGGACTCGCGGTATGTGTCCCGCAATGCGTACATGTTATCGAAATTCGGATGCCCGCAGACGAGGATCCGCTTTTCTTCGCACCCTTGTGATACGAAGTAGTTCTTCGAACCGAGATCCGGAACCAGTATCCAATCGGGCCTGTGGTATAGTGGTTCGCCCGACCGACCTCGAAAGCGGTCTCCTAGGTTTTGACGCTGATCCACGACGCCCACCGTTTCGATCCCGCGCATGCGGGCCTCGTCGATCAATCTGAGCCCGAAACTATCGAGATTATTGCCCGTACCGGCCATAGCAATAATAGGTGGGCGATCGAAGTATGGGCGAGGATCGCCATTACCCCTCCCCCGTTCACAGGCGACCCCGAGTCGATCGAAATGCCTCGCGGCGTATTGGCTTGCGACTAGCCGGCTGTCGACACCGATCTCGGCAAGGAGCCGAGGAACTTCGGCGAGGTAGTTGGCCGCACCAGTATCCTCCGCGAACATCAAGACGTACGGACGTTTGGCCATCATCGGGACGGTTTCGAACTGGTATCTCGTCGCACCGCCTTGATGGCAAGGCCCTGCGTCGAGCCCAGCAGATCTGGCGAGGCGCGCAACAGCGACACCACCTCCCGCACACCAAAGCATCCGCCGTGGCGCGGCTCGAGCGCGGCATAGATCGCGGCGATCATCGTCTGATCCTCGCGGTAGTCGAGCGTCAGGCGCAGCTCCGGCTCCCGCGCCGGAGGCGGTGCGGCGAGGTTGATGATCCGGTAACGCTCAGGGTTCTCGTAGAAATGAAGCGAGACGTGCTCGCGGACCGGCGGATCGAAGATCGTTCGCGCCACCCCATCCAACGCGGCAAACGAGAAAACCTGCGCATCGATGCCGATGGGATAGCTCTTCACCCACGCCGTCGACACGACGTCGCAATCGTTGCTTCGATAGGTTTCGACCGCCAGATCCACGATCGCGGGATCGGTGAGCGTGGCGTCGCCGGTGATCTCGACCACCGTATCCGCGCCCCGTGAGCGCTGGGCGTCGACCACGCGCTGCAGCACATCGTCCTCGCTGCCGCGGTAGAGCGCGACGCCTTCGCTCTTCGCCCACGTCTCGATCGCGTCGTCGGCCGGATCGACGCTGGTAGCGATGACGATATCCGCGAGTGTCCGGCAACCTAGAAGGCGGTCGAGCAGCCGGCCGAGCGCGGGCTTTCCGTTGATGTCGGCCAGCACTTTTCCGGGAAACCGCGACGATCCGATACGGGCCTCGACGCTGGCGACCACCTTTCCGATATCGCGGGCCACGGTGCGGCTATCCTGCGGTGCGGGCGCGGGCACGTCCGCGCTTCGCCTCGAGCTTTTGCAACGCCGGAATGGCAGCATGGACCTTGCCGATTGCGCGTACCAGTGCATCCATGACCTCGGGTGAGAGATCGTAGGGGCAGGGCGGAAACAGGATCATTCGCCGGTCCTCGATCTCTTCAACGACGGGGCACAGGCCCGGCCCGTAGCTGCGATCGGTCAGGGTGAAGGGGAAGCCGTCCCGTCCGATCGCCTGGCGCCGGGTGAAGGCTGGCAGGGTGTAGAGCGGCGGCAGGTATCCGGCACGGTTGGGAAATCCCTCGGCGTTGAGCGCTTCGGAAAACAGATCGCGCGGTACGCCGAGCGCGTCGCCGTCATAGTGCAGCGCCCAGCAGTAGTAATTGTGACGGCAGCCGTCGCGAACCGCCGGCGGCGTCAGTCCGTCGAGGGGCGCCACCGCCGCGCTCAGCGCCTCGCATGCGCGCTCCCGGGCCGCGAGGTGATGCTCTACATCCTCCAGCTGCACAATGGCGACGGCAGCGCTCAGCTCGGTCATGCGCAGGTTGAGCCCGAGCAGATTGCTGGCGTCGGCTATGTCGAGCGCCTCGACGAGGTTCTCGCCGTGATTCCGGATAAGCGCCATGCGCTCGGCGAGATTATCGTCGTTGGTCACGCACACGCCGCCTTCGCCGCTATGGATGTGCTTGTGGTAATTGAGACTGAACACGCCGATATCGCCCACCGTCCCGGCCAACCGGTTGTTTTCGCGGGCGAAAGGCGCCTGGGCGTTATCCTCGACCAGATGGATCCCGCGCTCATCGGCGATGCGGCGCAACTCGCCGAGTCGCGCGGGATGTCCGAACAGGTTGACCACAAGGATCGCCTTGGTGCGTGGCGTGATCGCCTCGCGCACACGGTCCGGGTCGAGCCCGAAGGTAATCGGCTCGATGTCGGCAAAGACCGGGATGCCCCCGTAGAATAGCGGCGCCATCGCCGTCGCCGACATGCTGTAGGGCGGCATGATGACCTCGTCGCCGGGGCTCAGCCCGATGGCCCCCATCGCCGCCACCAGACCGGAAGTGTTGGAGTTGACCGAGATCGCGTGCGCGACGCCATAGGTATCCCGCCACGCGGCTTCCAGCGCCTGGACACGGGGCCCGCCATAGAACTCCGGACCGGGCGAGCCGAAGAAGCCTGACAGGCAGCCACTTTCCATGACTTCCGCGACCGCCGCGGTCTCCCGCGCGCCGATCGATCGGTAAACCGGAAGGGGCTCGGCGATCTCCGGCGCGCCGCCGAGGATGGCGAGTTCGGACGTCACGGCGCGTTGATCCGCATGTGTTTCACGACCGCAGTGATACCCGAACTCCACTCGCCGCCGAGGACCCGGCAACTGCCTCGATCACTCGCTCCGCGGCCAGCGCATCCGCACCCGCCGCCCACAGCTCGGCGTCGGCATCGAGCGCCTCGACTAGGTTATCGTAGAGCGCATATAGCGCGGTGCCCGAGATGTGCGCTTCGGCACGCGGCGCACTGTCGCCGGCGATCTCGTTCGCCCCCTCAAGCTGCCGATGCGCCGTCGGCCGGTATTCCCGCAGGAGGGTGGTCTCCTGTGTCAGGGATATGCGGCCGTCCATACCCCAGATCTCAAGCGCGATTTCCCGGTACGCCCCGAAATCAAGCGGCATCGCCGAGACCGTCACGCCGCCGGCGTGATGCAGCGCGAATGCGGCCTCGAAGTCCCCGGCGATCGCGGAACGATCGGCGTTCTTGACCGAACTCAGCGTCTGCACGGTCTCGATCTCGCCGAATAGCATCCTACACAGATCGATTAGATGCGACCCATTGTTGCGCAGACCGCCACCATAGACGGCGGCCGCGCCCTGAACCCGGCCGATCCGCCCCTCAAGCCCGCCATCCGCGAGGCCGCGAAAAAGCGGCTCCGCACGGCGCCAGAAGTTGGTCTGGACCAGGATATCGTTTTGGCGGCAATGAGCGAGGAACCGTTCGGCCTCGGCGACGCTGCCGCCAAGCGGCTTCTCGACCACGACCGCGCGCACCGTATCGAAGGCATCCAGCGCCTCCAGGCGGCCGCCCGGCGGCATGGCGAGAACGACCACCTCGGGCGCGACCAGAGACGCCAGCGCCGCGGCGCTTTCGGTCGCGTGCGCGACCATCCAGTCGCCCGTCGCGCTTGCGCGCTTGGCCGCATCCGGCTCGGCGACGCCGACCCACTCGAAGCGGGGGTGCGTCGCAAGCACTTGGGCGTGGCTGGCGAAGCGGTGCATCTTGGCGATCTTGGCGTCGGTGGCGAACCCCGCCGCGATTCGGCCAAAGCCGATCATCACCGTCTTGCGCGTTGAAATGGGTCTTCCTTCGGGCAAAGCGCGTCCGGGAACTTAGGCGAGATCGCCCCTACGGATCAGCCCGCCCAGCGGCACCGGGGCGGTCAACGTCCGGCCAACCACAAGGTCGATATCGTGCCAGGCAAACTCACTCGCGGGCCGGGCGAACATGAGGTCATCGCGGCTCAGCACCGCGCCGGCAAGAAGATCGCGCGCGGCGACGATCCCCTTTCGGATCAGCGGCAGGATGTCCAACTCGGATTGCTGCGGCACCTTGCCATAAGTCCCGAGCGAACTCCGGACGCGCCGCAACCCCACCACCAGCTCGGCCAGTTGATCGGGCTCGAACGACAATTCATGATCGCGGAAATCCCGCCCCTCTCGGCGATTGGTGACATGGATCTCGACCGTTGTCGCGCCTAACGCCACTGCCGCCAAACACGCTTCGGGCTCGATCACGTGGTTTGACCACCCGACGGGAACGCCAAACTGGTCTCGCAAATAGGGGATGCTGAGCAGGTTCGCCGATTCGATCGGCGTTGGGTAGTTCGAGACGCAGTGCAGGATCACCAGGCGTTGTGGCAGACCCGCTGCGGCCACCTCCTCCTGCACCCAACCAACCGCGCGCTCCACTTCCTCCGCCGTGCCGCCGCCTGTCGACAGCACGACCGGTTTGCCAGTCCTGGCTGCCAGCCTCACCACAGGTTCGAAGTTCAGATCGCCGCTGGCGATCTTGATGGCGGAGCTGAGTTCCGCGATCAGCGGCACCCAATCCTCGGTTATGGCTGACGAAAAAAAATGGACCCCGCAAGATCGGGCAACATCGGCAAGCCGGCGGTGATCGTCCTCCGACAAGCCGAAGCGCGAAATCCGCGTAAACCGCTCCTCATTGTCGGTGGTCGAAAAGCGCTCCGGTGTGTAGCTCTGAAATTTGACCGCATCGACCCCAGCGCCGGCGGCGGATTCGACAAGCGCTTCTGCGACCTTGAGATCTCCCTCGTGGTTGACCCCAATCTCCGCGACTACAGCGACTTCGGTGGTCAGATTTCTGCCAAATAGGGTTTCTAGCATCGGATGTCGGGCA
>DATLAW010000328.1:0-19235 GCA_035527255.1 Thermohalobaculum sp.
TCGGTTACCGGGTGTTCGACCTGCAGCCGGGTGTTCATCTCGATGAAATAGAACTCGCCGTTCTCATACAGGAATTCGATCGTGCCGACGCCCCGGTAGCCGAGCTTTCGCATGGCATCGGCGCAGATGCCGCCGATCCGGGCGCGGGTCTCGTCGTCGATCACCGGTGACGGCGATTCCTCGAAAACCTTCTGGTGGCGGCGCTGCAACGAACAATCGCGCTCGCCCAGATGGCAGACATTGCCATGGGTGTCGCCGATCACCTGCACCTCGATATGGCGGGGCAGGGTGAGGTATTTCTCCAGATAGACAGCGTCGTTGCCAAAGGCGGCCTTGGATTCGGCCCGGGCCTGGGAGAACGCGGTCGGCAGGTCCTTTGCGGTCAGCGCCACCTTCATGCCACGCCCGCCGCCGCCGGCAGTGGCCTTGACCAGGACCGGAAAGCCGATTTCGGTCGCTATCTGGATGGCGTCGTCGATGCTGTCGACACCGCCAGCGGAGCCTGGCACACAGGGCACGCCAAGGCCATTGACCGTTACCTTCGCGGTGATCTTGTCGCCCATGATGCGGATATGCTCCGGCGTCGGGCCGATGAAGGCGATGCCGTGCTCCTCGACGATCTGGGCAAACCCGGCGTTCTCCGACAGGAAACCATAGCCCGGATGCAGCGCGTCGGCGCCGGTGATCTCGCAGGCGGTCAAGATTGCCGGCTGGTTAAGATAGCTCAGGGTGCTGGAAGGCGGTCCGATGCAGACGCTCTCGTCGGCCATGCGAACATGCATGGCCTTGTCGTCGGCGGTGGAATGGACAGCGACCGTGGCGATGCCCATTTCCTTGGCGGCGCGGTGGATGCGCAGGGCTATCTCGCCGCGATTGGCGATCAGAATCTTTTTGAACACGAGGCTGCTCCGCCGTTCAATCGATGATCATCAGCGGATGGCCGAACTCGACCGGGTCGGCGTTGGCGACCAGGATCTGGCGCACAGTGCCGGCGCGTGGGCTGGGGATCTGGTTCATCGTCTTCATCGCCTCGATGACCAGAACCGTCTGACCTTCGGTGACGGTGTCGCCCGCCTTCACGAACGGCTCGGCGCCTGGCTCAGCCGCCAGATAGACGGTGCCGACCATGGGGGACGTCAGGGCGTTGGAAAGATCGGGCCCGGTGGGTGCGTCGGATACTACCGGCGCCGCGGCGACCGGCGCCGCGGCGGAACCAACCGGGGCCGGTGCCGCATGGTGGATCTGGACTGGTGCCGCACTTGCCGCCCGCGAGAGGCGTACATTCAGCTCGTCATTGTCGGCGTATTCCCGCTTGACCTCAATCTCGGTCAGTTCGGCTTCCTTCAGAAGGTCCGCCAGCGCGCGGATGAAAGCGACATCCTGTTCGACGTTCTTGCTCATGGTCCCCCATCCGGAATGCGCCGCGACTGACTGATGTATCCCGGCGTCAAGCATGCGGCCGGCCCGCGCCGGCTGATTGAAACTGCGTTATACGAGAAAGCCGGGCCGGCGCAAAGCAAGTGTTTGAGGTGGCACGGCCGATCGCAGGGTTTAGTTCATCGCCGCCCGCGCTTCGGCGACCGCAGCGAGCATGCTTTCGACCGGTAGGTAGCCACGGATGATCTGATTGCCAAGGACGAAACTTGGGGTTCCCTCGAGCCCGAGCGATCTGGCGAGCGAATAGTTATCCGCGATCCGCGCCTCAACCTCGGCACTGGCGGCGCGTTCCTTCAGCGCATCGATTTCATAGCCGGAGAGACCGGCCAACTTGTAGACGGCGATTTCGGTCAGATCGCCGTCGAAGCTCATCAGCGCATCGTTGAAAGCGCCAAATTTGGCGGGGTCAAGGTCGAGCGCCGCGGTCGCGACACGTGCGGCCAACACTGAGTCGGGGCCGAGGATCGGGAATTCCCGGAGCACCAGCCGGATATTGGGGTCACGCAGCAACAGTTCTTTCAGTTCGGGATGGGCCCGCTTGCAATAACTGCAACGATAGTCGGAAAATTCCACCAGGGTCACGTCGCCATCCGGGTTGCCGGCAACCCAGGCGTTCGTGCCATCGAGAAGCTGCTCGCGGTGGGCCGAGATCAACGCGAGATCGGCCGATTTCTCCGCCAACGCATCACGATTCTTTAGTACCTGGATCGCCTCGGTCAGAACTTCCGGATGCTCCAGAAGATAGGCCCGGACCTCGATGCGGAACGCCTCGCGTTCCACTTCGGTCATATCGGAGAGACTGGGGCGCGACTGTTCCTGGGCCGGTGATGGTATCGGCATCATCAGAACGAGGGCGAGGGCGGCTGGGGCGAATAATTGGCGCATCGGGACGTCTCCGTTTACTGTTTGGTCCTTGCCTGTCTACTCCGGCTTGAGAGACAGTATATCCTGAGCCCGCAACCAGCCAGGCGAGCCCTCGGGCAGAACTGCGACAGCGCGGCGGGCGTGCAGCATCGCATCTTCGATATCGCCGGTCAGCGCGTATCTTTCCGCCGTCGCCAACCCCGCCATGCCCTGATCATCGGCCCGAGAGTACGCGGTGGCCAGGTCACGCAGCGCCGACGCATCCCCCAAATCACGGCGCCGGGCGTTTTGCAACACCTCAAGCGCTTCGGCGTCGGCTTTGGGCTGCTCGAGCGACAGCAGCGCGCGGCCAAGTCCCGCCTCCAACAATGCCTCGCCCGGGGCAAGCCGCACTGCCTCGCGGTAGAGCGGTACCGCCTGTTCGCCATGCCCGGTTTCGAACAGGATCTGGCCCTTGAGTTCGATAAAGAACGGGTCGGCGGGGCGGAGCGCGATCAGCCGGTCGACAGCGGCCAACGCCTCAGGCAAGGCGGGCAAACGGTAGAAAGCCACAGCCTTGGAGTAAAGCACTTCTTCGGTCTCGGCCTCACCCTCGAGACGGTCCAGAACCCGCTCGGGAGCGTCAAGAAATCCGACAAGCTTGGCCCGCATTCGACCGTGCCAATAGGCGCGAACGGGATCGGCGGCGAAGGTTCGGCCTGTGGCCTCGCCGACCCGGCGTTCGATCAACTGGATGCGCTCGGTGCCGAGCGGGTGGGTCAGGACGAAGGGGTCGATATTGCCGACGTTAAAAACCTCCTGGCCGCGAAAGCGCTCGAGAACCTTCAGCATTCCGTTCGGATTGATGCCGGCGCGCGCGAGATAGTCGAGCGCTGCCTGGTCAGCCGCGGCCTCCTCGCCGCGATTGTAGCGCAGCAGGGTGCGCATTACGGCACCCTGGCTGCCGGCGATCAGCGCGGTTGCGGCCTCGCCGCCACCACCCGCGACGCCGGCGGCGATGCCGACCAGCACTCCGAGCAGGGCGGGGCCACGTGCGTTGCGAACGTTGATCTGCCGCCGGGCTTGATGACCACCGGCGATGTGGCCGGCCTCATGGGCGATGACGGCGAGCAATTCCTCGGGCGTCTCCAAGATTTCCAGCAGGCCGGTATGCAGGAACATGTTGTTGCCGTTCGCGACAAACGCGTTCAGGGTTCGGTCATTCAGAATATAGATCTCAATGGTGCCGGGCGGAAAACCGGCAGCCTGGAAGAGGGGTGCCGACAGGGCCTCAAGGGTGCGCTCGATCTCGGCGTCGCGGATCAGCCCGCCGGCTGCCGACAGTTGGGGTGATAGGCTGATGACCAGCGCGATTTGCCCGGCCAGAAGGTATTTCGAAAATTGCGGCAAGGACCGCTCCCCATGTATCGGTTGGTTGTAGCCGGTTGTTGCCGGCGGAACCGGCGGGCATAAGACCATAACCTGTAGCGCAATGACAGATAAGGAAACTCATTGTGAGAATTTCAAGTCGCAGTCAGACGGCGCCGTTCATCGCGATGGACATTTTGGCCGAGGCGCAGGCCATCGAGGCCGGTGGTGCCAAGGTGATTCACATGGAAGTCGGCGAGCCAGCGTTTGGCGCGCCGCGTGCTGCCCGCGAGGCATTGGCTGCGGCCCTCGGGCGGGGCGAAACATTGGGCTATACGAGCGGGTTGGGCTTGTCCGAACTGCGCAGCGCCATCGCCCGACTGTACCGGCGGCGCTATGGGGTCGAGATTGATCCAGCGAGGGTGGTCGTGACCTCCGGCTCGTCGGCGGGGTTCCTGCTGTCGTTCCTGGCGCTGTTTGATGTCGGCGAGCGGGTTGCCATCGCCGATCCGGGATATCCGTGTTATCGCAATATCTTAGGGACTCTGGGGTTGGATGCGGTTCGAATCGAGGCGGAGCTGGCCTCGCGCTATCAGCCGACACCGGAGGCGTTGCAGCAGATCACCGGGCCGTTGCACGGGTTGCTGGTGGCCAGTCCCGCGAACCCCACCGGAACCATGTTGGACCGGCCCGCGTTGACGGCACTCGTGGGTTATTGCGCCGACCGAGGCGTGGCGTTGATCTCCGACGAGATTTATCACGGTTTGACTTATGACGCCCCGGCGGTATCGGCGCTGGAACTGACCGACGCCGTTATCGTCATCAACAGTTTTTCAAAATACTACGCGATGACCGGCTGGCGGATTGGCTGGATGGTGGTGCCGGAAAATTTTGTTCGCACGATGCAGAATCTGGCGCAAAACCTGTTCATCTGCCCGAGCCATGCCAGCCAGATCGCGGCGTTGGCCGCGTTATCGGAGGAGGGCGAGGCCGAGGTTGCGGGTCATCTGGACCAGTATGCGCATAATCGTGCGGTCCTTATGGCCGCACTTCCGGGTCTGGGGTTCACCGATATCGCGCCTGCGGATGGGGCCTTCTATGTCTATGCAGGTGTGTCACGGTTGGCCAATGACAGCCGGGAATTTTGTGCGCGCCTGCTCAGCCAGGCGGGCGTTGCGGCGACCCCGGGATTGGATTTTGATCCAGCCCGGGGCCATGCGACAATGCGGTTTTCGTTCGCCCAGGCACCCGAGAAGATAGCCGAAGGGATCGACCGGCTATCCCAGTTCATCGCGAACGGGGCAGGGCGGGGATGAACAGGCCGGGGCTGGCGGTTCAGCCCCTGGCCCACCATCCGCGCCGTTTCGGGGCGGCCGGTATCTCCGGTGCAGGCTCGGCTGGCGCTGCGGCAAGGGGTTCCGGTTGCGGTTCCAAAATCGCCGCCACGACGACCTCGGGTTCCACAGTCTCTGGCTCCACAGTCTCCGGCTCGGCCGCCTCAGGTTCCGTCAAGGTTCCCGCTGCCAGTTCATTGGCATCCATGTACTCTTTCGCGTCGGGCGCTTCGGTTGCTGCCGACGCTGGCTGTTCGAGAAGTGCCGGTGCCCCTTCTACGCCTTCCGGCTCGATCGCCGGATACTCCTCGGCACTGTCAACCGCTGGCCCGGAATCGGCTGTTTCGGCAACGGCTGATTCGGCGACGGCATCTTCGGCCGACCGGCGCGAACGGCCCCGTCCGCCACGGCGGCGGCGCGAGCGGCGCTCGTCCGATGCGCTGCCGTCGTCCTCGGCGACTTGATCGGTCCCGCCATCGCCGGTCACATCGGACCCGGAACCATCAGTGGTGTCGCTTGGCTCGGCCGCATCGACCTCGGCACCGTTTTCACCTTCTTCACGGCGACGGCGTTGACCGCCACGCTTGCCGCGGCGGCGGCGTGATCTGCCTTCGCCTTTCTCGTCGGATCTTTCCTCCGAAGCGGACGCATCAGGTGTTCATGGCTGCGGCGGGCGAACGTCCGGCGTTGGCGCCGGTAGAACGTCGATTGTCTCCAGCGAAGAGGATGACGCAACCGATTCGGCGGTAATCACTACATCAGGCGCCTCGATATGACGCGACTGGGTTTTGGCCCGTTCGATCTTGAATTCGGGACTGATCAGCATCGGATCGGCCAGCAGCGTGACCACCATCCCATAACGCTTCTCGATTCCGGTCAGATGCGCACGCTTCATGTTCATGATGTAGTTGGCGATGCCGATCGGAACCGTAACCGTAACCTCGGCTGACCGGCCGCGCACGCCTTCTTCCTCGATCTCACGCATGATCGACAGCGCCAGGTTCTCGTCCGAGCGGACAATGCCTTGACCCAGGCAATGCTTGCAGGGCTGGGTGGTTGCCTCGATCATCCCCGGGCGCAACCGCTGGCGCGACATCTCCATCAGCCCGAAGGCCGAAATACGGCCGAGCTGGATGCGGGCGCGATCCGATTTGAGCCGATCCTTCATCCGCTTTTCGACGGCGCGGTTGTTGCGGTGGTCGTCCATGTCGATGAAATCGATCACGATCAGTCCCGCGAGATCGCGCAGCCGGAGCTGACGGGCAACCTCCTCCGCCGCCTCAAGGTTGGTCTTGAGAGCGGTCTCCTCGATCGATGTTTCCTTGGTAGAGCGGCCGGAGTTGACGTCAATCGCGACCAGCGCCTCGGTGACGCCGATGACGATGTAGCCGCCGGAGCGCAGCTGAACCGTCGGATTGAACATGGCGCTCAGGTAGCTCTCGACCTGGTAGCGGATATACAGCGGTATCTGCTCGTCGTAGCGCTGCACGTTTTTGGCGTGTGACGGCATGAGCATTTTCATGTAGTCATGCGCTTCGTGGTAGCCTGCCTCGCCCTCGACCAGAATGGTATCGATCTCGTTGGAATAGAGATCGCGGATCGAGCGTTTGATTAGCGAGCCTTCCTCATAGATCAGCGTCGGTGCGATCGATTTCAGGGTCAGTGCGCGGACCTGTTCCCATTGACGAATCAGGAATTCGTAATCACGCTTGATTTCAGGCCCAGTACGCTCGGCGCCCGCGGTGCGAACAATCAGCCCCATACCCTTCGGAACATCGAGCTGGTCGGTGATATCGCGCAGGCGCTTGCGGTCGCCGGCGTTGGAGATCTTACGGCTGATGCCGCCGCCGCGCGCGGTGTTGGGCATCAGGACGCAATATCGGCCGGCCAGCGACAGATAAGTGGTCAGCGCGGCGCCCTTGTTGCCACGCTCTTCCTTGACGACTTGGACCAGCATGATCTGCCGGACCTTGACCACATCCTGAATCTTGTAGTGGCTGCGGCGCTTGGCGCGGGCGCTCGCATCCTCTTCCTGGGTATCGTCGTGGCCGACAGATTCGACGACCTCGACGGGGTCCGGAGCCTCGGCTTGGTCTGGGCGGTCTGCGCGGTCTGGGCGGTCGGCGCGCGCGCGGCGTCCACGGGACGGTCTTGGGCTTGGCGCATCGCCAACAACCGGCGGCTCGACGATGGCGTCACCGGTTGGCGCATCGGTGATTGTTTCACCGCCAGCCACCGCACTGTCGGCGCCCGTCACTGCATTGTCATCGGTCGCAGCTATGGCCGCTTTCTTGGCGCGGGGCTTTCTGGCGGCGGCCTTCTTCTTCGGAGCAGCTTTCTTGGGTGCCTCCTCCTCGGCAGAAGCGAGCGCCGGAGCCGTCTCAGTAGCCGTCACCGTTGCAGTCTCTGTGCCCGGCTTTGCCTTGGGCGCGCGCTTGGCGCGGGCCCTGGCGGGCTTCGCCTTGGGTGCTGCGGTGTCGTCGTCGACATCGGTCTTACTTGCGGTGTCGATGATGTCCTCGGAAACCGAATCCTCGTCGTCAAGGCCCGCGCTCTCGGCGATGGACCGCGGAGACGGGCGCGGAAAGTCGTCCTCCTCCGAGGCCGTGCCGTCGATCAAATTCATCCCCGATGTGTCGTCCTGTTCGTCATCCGGCGCTTCGGATATCTCGAGGCCCTTGATCTCGCGCGGTGTTCGCTCGACCGGGGCGACGACGACATCGACCTTTTTGGTCTCATCAGCGTTGGAATTCTCGGCCGATAGCTCGATCACTTCGAGTCCCTTGACCGCACCATTCTCGATCGAGTTCTCAGCGGATGTCCCGCGAGTACGGCGTTTGCCGCGACGCGATCTGGTTTTCGATTTCTCCTCGCCGTCATCTTCGCGCCCAGCCGGCTCACGCCCAGTCGATTCACGTCCGGCCGAGCGATCTTCGCGGCCCGACGGGCGATCCTCACGCGCGGCCGAGCACTCCTGCTCGGCAGCTTCCTCGGCCAGCAGAGCCTGACGGTCGGCGACCGGGATCTGATAGTAGTCGGGATGAATTTCCGAGAAGGCCAGGAAACCATGCCGGTTTCCGCCATAATCCACAAAGGCCGCCTGCAACGAGGGTTCGACCCGCGTCACCTTGGCCAGGTAGATATTTCCCGCAAGTTGGCGTTTGTTGATCGACTCGAAGTCGAATTCGTCAACTTTGTTTCCGTCTGCTACGACAACCCGGGTCTCTTCCAGGTGGGTCGCATCGATGAGCATCTTCTTTGCCATGTATACTGTCGCCATTCCACATCGCGTCGCGGCATATGCCGGCGCGTTGTGGTTTGACATCTTTCATATTGAGCGAGCTGGACCCGACGCGTGGATGGATCCGACGCCCAGCCGGTGTATCAGCGTGGATAGCTGGGCACCTGCCATGGTCTGATCTATTTACGTGTCGGTCGAGCATCGCAATCTCTCTTCGGGCGCCAGAGTTCTGGCGCAGTGAATCATGCCGTGCAACGCACGGTGATATGGGCCGTTCTTCATCCGATTAGGCTGCTCGTTCGGTACGTCCTGCGCAGCGACACGAGAGATGCCAAAACTGATGCATTGCACCGGCCCCGGGAATCTACAAAAGCTTACTGCATTCCGAATTGGGTCCGGGCGGTTCAGCCCACCCCGTGGATATAGTGAAGCGGCGGCGGTTACACAAACGGAATTTCGCCTGACCGACATGTGTGGTATTCCATGTCGTGGGAAATCGAGCTTGTGGGGTTATCAATGGCGCAACCGTGCGGGCGATCAGTTCGAGCGGTCCTTGCTGGCGCCGCGATTGCAGCCGCATTGTTGATCGCACCAGCCAGCGCCTTGATTGCAGGCGAAGTTGTCGTCGCGATCGATGCCGGCCATGGCGGGATTGACCCTGGGGCCAGCGCCGACGGCGTTACCGAGAAGCAAATTGTATTGGAATTTGCCCGTCGGCTGGCCACCCAGATCAACCAGATCGCTGGCCTTCGCGCGTTTCTGATCCGCGATGATGACAGTTTTCTGACGCTGTCCCAACGGATCCGACGGGCGCGCGACGGGGGGGGCAACCTGATCGTCTCGCTTCATGCGGACACGACCGAGGAGGGCCGCGCCGCGGGCGCCCATGTCTACACCCTGTCGCGCGATGGCACCGACGAGGCTGCGGTTGAACTGGCCGAGCGCGAGAATCGGGCTGACGTGATCGGTGGCATCGCGTTGGCGGGCGAATCGGGCGATCTGGCGGCATTGCTGATCGATTTTGCCCAGCGCGGTACCGCTGATGAGACCGAAAAGCTGGCAACTGCAATGCTCACGGCGATGGCGGGCAAGGTGAAGCTGTTATGGACCGAGCCGCATCGCCGGGCGAATTTCCGGGTGCTGAAGGCGCCGGAGATCCCCTCGATCCTGGTCGAGTTGGGCTATCTCAGCAACGTTGAAGATCGCGCGCGAATGGCATCGAATGAGTGGCAGGATCGGATGGCGATTGCGTTGACCGAGGGAATTCTTGGATGGACCACGATTGCCAGTGGCGGATTCCTCGCGCCAAAGAAGTAGGTCAAACAAGTGGCGCATTGGCGCAAAAGGCCTTAAACCCGCCAATGCGCAACCCTATCTATAGGTCTCAACGCGATCAGGCGACATCGGTTCTGCACCTGGTGCAACGGATGTAGATCGACGAATTGGCGGTTTTGACGGCATGATCCGGTTCATTGGCACCCTATTCGGCCTTCTTAGCACCGGCGCAATCTTTGCGGTTGGCGGCCTGGCTGCGCTGACCCATATCTATGGCCAGGATCTGCCGGGGCATGACGAACTGGTCAACTACCACCCCCAAATGCTGACCCGAGTCTACTCCGGCGAGGGTCGGGTCATCGCTGAGTTTTACCATGAGAAGCGGGTTTTCGTTCCGGTAGACGAGATTCCGCCGTTGCTGAAAAACGCCTTTATCTCGGCCGAAGACAAGAATTTTTACAGCCATCCCGGAATCGACGCCGTTGGTATCGGCAAGGCACTCGCGCGCTTCGCCATGGCCCGCGCTGCCGGTCAACCGGCAAAGTTATCGGGGGCCTCAACCATCACCCAGCAGGTGATGAAGAATTTCCTGGTTGGCAGCGACCGCAGCTTCGAGCGTAAGATCAAGGAGGCGATCCTTGCGGTGCGTATCTCGGGCGCCTTATCGAAGGATCTGATCCTCGAGCTGTATCTGAACGATATTTTCCTCGGCCAAAACACCTATGGCGTCGTCGCTGCCGCGCAACGCTATTTTGGCAAGACGCTGGAGGAGCTGACACCCGAGGATGCAGCGTATCTGGCGGCGCTGCCGAAAGCGCCGTCGGATCTGCATCCGGTGCGCCAACGTGATCGGGCAGTGATCCGGCGCAACTATGTTCTGGAGGAGATGGCGCAGAACGGCCATCTGAGCCGCGAGGCGGCCGAGGCGGCCAAGCAACAGCCCCTGAAAACCAACATCGGCAATGAAAGCCCCGAGCTTCTGGCGAGCGCCGACCGGAGCTACTTCAGCGAGGAGGTCCGGCGTCAACTGATCGCTGAACTGGGCGAGGGGGAGTTGTATGAGGGCGGCCTGACCATCCGGGCCACGATCGATTCGGCGCTGCAGGAGCTTGGTGCCCGTGCGCTCCGCCGTGAGTTGGAATTGTATGACCGTGGCCGGGCAGTCTATCGCGGCCCGGCAACCCAGATCGAGGCAATCGCCGGGGGCGAGACCACAGATTGGCGCGAACTGCTGGCGGCGGTTGTGATTCCGCGTGACATTGTTGGCTGGCAGGCCGCTGTGGTTTTGGACCTCGGAAAGTCCACCGCGTTGGTCGGCATAGAGGGTTCGGAGGGCGACGGTACCGCCCGGTTGAAACTGGCCGCCGAGTCTGCTTGGATCAAGGCGATCACGCGCGACGGCGAAAAGCGCGGCGCGCCAAAGCAACCCGCCGACTTGTGGCAAAAGGGCGACGTGGTGTTTGTTGCCCGGCCCGAGGGCAGTGAAGACTGGACCATGCGCCAACTGCCGGAGGTGCAGGGCGCCTTCATGGCAATGGATCCGTTCTCCGGCCGGGTGCTGGCGATCCAGGGCGGGTTCTCGTTCGAAGCCAGCGTCTTTAACCGTGCGACCCAAGCGCTTCGACAACCCGGATCGGCCTTCAAACCCTTTGTCTACGCCGCGGCGCTGGATGCCGGCTTCACGCCTGCCACGGTGGTGCTGGATGCGCCGGTCGTCGTGCGCCAACCGGGACAGGACGACTGGCGGCCAAAGAATTCCTCGAAAAACTTCTATGGCCCGTCACCGTTGCGGCTTGGCCTCGAGTTGTCGCGTAACCTGATGACAGTTCGCATTGCCCAGGCGGTCGGCATGGACCGGGTAGCCAATTATGCCGAGCGATTTGGGGTCTACGAAAACATGCCGCACCATTTGTCCTATGCGTTGGGCGCCGGTGAAACTACGCTTTACAACATGGTGGCGGCCTACGGCATGTTTGCCAATGGCGGCAAGCGGGTCAGGCCAACTGTGGTGGATCGGGTTCAGGACCGGTCCGGGCAGACGCTTTTTCGCCATGACCCGCGATTGTGTCAGGGCTGCGCCAATGACTATTTCGATGCGGCGGCCACACCTATGTTGTTCGACCAGCGCTCTCAGATCATGGATCCGGTCACCGCCTACCAGCTGGTCTCGATGCTGCAAGGCGTCGTGCAACGCGGCACCGCCTCGGGCACCGTGGGTGACCTGGGATTTCCGGTGGCGGGCAAGACCGGCACAACCAATGAAGCGCGCGACGCCTGGTTCATCGGCTTTAGTCCGAACATGGTGGCCGGATGCTATATCGGCTATGACAATCCGACACCCATGGGTCGCGGCGCCTACGGTGGAACACTTTGTGGTCCAGTGTTTAAAGAATTTATGGTCGAGGCAATGAAGACCCGGGCGCCGGGCGAGTTTCGCGAACCTATTGGCGCGCGCGGCGGCATGATTCTGGTCAAGTTTGACCGTGAAACCGGTGAACGCCTGCCAGACGACGCTATCGGCGCCCATGTCGTTACCGAGCTATTTCAGGCGGGAACCGAACCCGCACTTTATGAAGTCGTCTCGGCGATTTCTGGCGATGACACGCTGTTCGGTGGTTTGAATGTCAGCAACCTGTTTGGAATCAATGCGACGGATCTTCCGTTTGACGAATCAAACTCGATCGGCGCTCAGGAGCAATCCGGGGAAACGATCACAGATACGCCACCAATTCCGCAACCACCGAGCGGTGGAAGTATCGGTATTGGCACTGGCGGGCTCTATTAACGTCGCGCGATACCGGGTTTTGGAAGTTGCCTGGTGGGTTTGGGAACCAATAGACTGACGCAGGCGTTTTACTCTCCGAGGCGCCGTGCGTTAGGTGGCACCAGAAGCCCAGGAGCATGAAGATGAACAGTCTAAAGCATGCCCGCCCCATGGCTCACGGCAGCAAGATCGTGGTCCCGGTGGTTTTACGGGCCTCCAGGTCCATGTGTGCCTGGGCGACGTCGGCTAGTTTGTAGGTCTGGTTGATGCGGATATGGACCTTGCCCGAGGTCACCATATCGAACAACTCGTCGGCGCGTCGCTGGCAGGCCTCGCGGCTGGCGATGTGGGTGAAAAGCGTCGGGCGGGTCAGGAACAGCGAGCCCTTGCCGGCCAGCACCTGCGGGTCGACCGGGTCAGGCTTGCCGCTGGCGTTGCCAAACGTGATCATCACGCCGAGCGGGCTGAGACAATCAAGCGAGCCGTTCCAGGTTGCCTTGCCGACCGAATCCATCACCGCGCTGACGCCCTTGCCACCGGTGATCGCCTTGACCTCGGCCACGAAGTCCTGGGTGTTGTAGTTGATCACATGGGCGGCGCCGTGCTCCTTGGCCAACGCGCATTTCTCGTCCGTTCCAGCGGTGCCAATCAGCGTGATGCCCTTGGCCTTGGCCCACTGGCAGGCGATCAGGCCGACACCACCGGCAGCGGCATGGAACAACACCGTGTCGCCGGGCTGGGCCTTGGCCGATGTGGCGAACAGGTATTGGGTGGTCAGGCCCTTCAGCATCATGGCAGCCCCGGTCTCAAAGCTGATCGCGTCCGGCAGTTTGCAGACATGCATGGCGTTCATCACCCGGGCCTCTGCGTAGGATCCCGGAGGCGCCGAGGCGTAGGCGGCGCGGTCGCCAGGCTTCAGATGGGTGACGCCCTCGCCGACCGCCTCGACCACGCCGGACGCCTCCATGCCCAGCATCACCGGAAGGGCCAGGGGGTAGACGCCGCCGCGCTGGTAGACATCAATAAAGTTCAGGCCGCAGGCCTTGTGGCGGATGCGAATCTGGCCGGGGCCAGGCTCGCCGACCGTGACATCGACGAGCTGCATTTTCTCCGGCCCGCCGAATGCGTCGATGCGGATGGCTTTTACGGTGGTCGTCATCGGGTGTTTCCTCGTGCTACCGGCGTCTGACAGTCGGGTTGACCGTGTTTTCCCTTGCCGTCGGGGGTTGCCATGCGTTTACTCGCCGGGCCTGCTGAAACTCAAGCGAAAATCCAGGGAAGCTGATGATTCCAACGATACAGACCGAGCGTTTGGAGGATATCCTCCGTGTCACCTTCGACAATCCCACCAGACGGAATGCGATTGGCACCGAAGCGCTGAACGGGCTCGACCGGCTGGCCGACGAGATTGCCGCTGACCGGTCGGTCCGGGCGGTGATATTGACCGGGGCAGGGGACCGGGCCTTCACCTCTGGCTTCGATCTGCGCGAGTTGGCGGATTTCGAGCCCGAGCATTTTACCCGCAGTCACTTTTCCGAGGTGATCGAGAAATGGGCAAAGCTGCCGGTGCCGGTGATTGGTGCGTTGAACGGCCATTGCATGGGCGGCGGCGTTCATGTGGCGGTGGCCAGCGATATCCGCATCGCGGTGCCGGGGGTGCGCTTCATGATTCCGGCGGCGCGGTTCGGGTTCATCTATGTGCCCTTGGCGATCCGGCGGATCGAGCGGACGCTGGGGCCGTCCCATGCGGCGCAGCTGTTGTATCTGGACGCCGAATTGCAGGGCGAGAGTCTGACCGGAAATGGCTTCATCCAGGCCATCGTTGACCCCGCCGAGCTGGCCAGCGCGGCGCTGGAGATCGCCCAACGGGTCGCCAGGCTGGCGCCGTTGGCGGTGGCGGGGATGAAGCAGCTGGTTCGTGAGAACCCCGACGATGCCGCAATGGCCGCCGCGATCAGCCGCTGCGCCCATTCCGAGGATGTCCGCGAGGGTCTGGCAGCGATGCGCGAGAAACGGGCGGCAAAGTTCACTGGGCGATAAGGGGTGGGCTGGGTTACCACGCAATATGTGCGATAACGCACGAGTGTTGACATAGGATCGCAGAATGGCACGGCTGGTTGGACTTTCAGTTTTGACATCGCTTTTCATGGTCGCGTCGATTGTTGCCGCGAATGCGGACCAGATTGACGGTTCCTGGTGCTCGCCTTCTGGCCAGAGCATGACAATCGAGGGATCGCGGGTCATCACACCCGGCGGCGAAACTGTTGCGGGCAGGTACAGCCGGCACCGCTTCGACTATGTGGTCCCGGATGGCGATGCCAAAGCTGGCGACTTTATCAGCGCCGACCAGATCGATGATGAAAACATCCGCGTATCTGTGACACCGAAGTCCGAGCAAACCCCTGGCCCGCCCGAGATTTGGCGGCGGTGCGAAGTGGTAAGTTGAAGGTCTGGACAAGCACCCAGTCCATCGTTGACCCTGCCGAACTGGGCAATGCAGCGCTGAGATTGCGCAAACCGGACGGGGGCTGGCCTATCGGTTGTGTTGCATTATAGTCCGAGTTTCGGGGGAAATTTGAGATGGCCGAACAACGGAAATTAGCGGCGATTCTGGCGGCGGATGTGGTTGGCTTCAGTCGGCTCACCGGGGCCGATGAGGATCGCACTTTGGCGCGGCTCAGATCGTTGCGCAGCGATCTCGTCGATCCGACGATCTCGGTGCATCGGGGGCGGGTGATCAAGCGGACCGGCGATGGAGCGCTGGTCGAGTTCAGGAGCGTTGTCGATGCCGTGCGCTGCGCCATCGAAATCCAGACTTCGATGGTCGATCGCAATGCTGGCCTGGCGCCGGAGCAACGCATCGAATTTCGCATCGGTATCCATCTCGGCGATGTCGTCGAGGAGAGCGATGGCGATCTGATGGGCGACGGGGTGAACATCGCGGCCCGGCTCGAAGGGGTTGCAGCACCCGGCGCGATATGCCTGTCCGAGGACGCCTATCGCCAAGTGCGATCCCGGCTCGACCTCGCCATCAGCGACCTCGGCGAGACAACACTGAAGAACATCGCCGAGCCGATGCGGATTTACTCGCTTCAGGTTGGCGTCACGGCAACCGCCCAGCCTGCGCCGGCCCCCTTGGCCGAGCCGCCGACGGTACTGGCGCTGCCCGAAAAGCCTTCGGTTGCCGTCCTGCCGTTTCAGAACATGAGCGGTGACGTCGAACAGGACTATTTTGCCGACGGCATGGTCGAGGACATCATCACCGGCCTGGCGCGGATCAAATGGTTATTCGTCATCGCGCGCAATTCGAGCTTCGCCTACAAGGGCAAGTCTGTGGACATCAAGCAGGCCGGGCGTGAGTTGGGTGTGCGCTACGTTCTGGAGGGCAGCGTGCGCAAGGTGGCAAACCGCGTGCGCGTCACCGCGCAGCTCATCGAGGCGGAAACCGGCGGGCACGTCTGGGCGGATCGCTACGACCGCACGCTCGACGACATCTTTGCCATTCAGGACGAACTGACCATGAGCGTGGTCGCCGCGATTGAGCCGAGCCTGCGCCAGGCGGAAATCGAGCGCGTCAAGCGCAAGCGGCCCGACAATCTCGACGCCTATGACCTGGTGCTGCGCGCCATCCCGCAGGTCTATCCGGCGATGCCGGACGGGGCCGCGCAGGCGCTGCCGCTGCTTGAACGCGCGCTCACCTTGGAGCCCAATTACGCGTTGGCGCACGGCTTTGCCTCCTGGGCCCATGAAATCGTCTACGCGCGTGGTGGTAGCCGCGACGAGAACCGCCTCGGCGCGATCCGCCACGCCCATGCGGCAATTGCCCATGGCCGCGACGACGCCATCGCGCTGTCGCTCGGCGGCTTTGGCATGGGCATGGTCGCGCATGACCGGGCTGCGGCACGCCAGGCATTCGAGGCGGCGCTGGCGCTCAGCCAGTCCTGCGCGCTGACCTACATTTTGGGCAGTGTCATAATGGCTCTTGGCGGCGATGCGGATCGCGGCATCGAATGGGGCGAGCATGCGCTGCGCCTCAGTCCGTGCGATCCGATGAGCTATGCCCCACTACTATCGATTGCCCTCAGCCGTTTGCAGCGCGGCGAGCACGAGGCGGCGGCGGAGACGGCGCAAAAAGTATTCCAGGCCAACCCCTACTGGAGCCCCGCACATTTTTTGCTGGCGGCGACGCATGCGAAGCTTGGGCGACTGGATGCGGCCAGGGCCTCGGCTGCGCGTGTCCTCGAACTACAGCCGGGCTTTACGATCAGCGGATATTGCGCGTCATTCGACATTCACCCATCGCTTGCCGAGCCGTTGAGCGAAGCGCTCGGCTTGGCGGGACTGCCGGCATAGGATCCCGCGGCTTGTGTCTTCCGCAGCGCGGGATCTGGGCGTCGCCGACGACCGTCTGACTTCTTTTCGTGGTATCGAGAGGGCCGTTTTTGCGCGGCGCGCGCACTCGATTGCTGATTTCACGCAGCGTTAGATGCGCCGCCGCCCAGGGTCGCGGCGGTGAACTCGGCAACCGACTCCGTCAGAACTCGTTGCAGGATATCGTGGCGATCGTGCAGCCGGTCGACCGGGGCGCCGATGCCGACCGCCAGTGGCCGCTCGCCGTGGGGCAGGGGCAAAAGGGTGGCGATCGAGCCGGCGCCCTCGGTGATCAGGTTGGCGGTCGCGTACCAGCCCTGGTGGCGAGCGGTCTCGACCATGCTCAGCACCTCGCGCTCTGAGCGACGCGGCGCGCCTGGATCGGTGCTCTCGGAATTGTAGCGCCGGACCAGCCGGCTGATCTCGGGGTCGCTTTTCAGCGACAGCAGCATCAGCCCCAGACCGGACAGATGCAGCGGCCGCTTGACCCCCGGATGCAGCGCGATGCGCAGCATGTGGGGCGAGACGATGACCGAAAGGTATTGCATGTAGAGCCCGCTCTCGGCGCCGATCAGGATGGTCTCGCCGGTCTTCTCGGACAGGGCCTGGACCAGTGAGTGGATACGGGCGATCACGTCGGTCGAGCCGAGCACCCAGTTGCCGAGGAAGGCCAGGCGGACCGAGGGGCGGTAGCGCCGGGTCTCGACCTCGAACTCGACAAAACCCCTCGCGACAAGGCTGCGCATCAGGGTCGAGGTGCTGGATTGCGGGATTTTCAGCCGCTCGACCAGTTCGGAGATGGTCAGCGACCGGCGCTCGGATTCGAACACCTCGAAGATGGCGAGGACCCGGACAGCCGATTTTACAGTCTTGTCGGTCATTGAAATCCCGCCTTCCAAGTCATCACCTATGTGATGGAGTAACGCAGAGCTCTCGCCAAGGCCAGAGGGTTCTGAGAATGCACGCGAGAAACTTGCCGCAGGCCTGTGCTGGAGCTATCCCAGGCGGAGATAGTTTGGCAGGAGGATGGCATGACAGGTGTGGCATTGGTTACTGGTGCTGGGTCCGGCATCGGGCGGGCGAGCGCGTTGGCGTTGTTGGCGGATGGCTGGCAGGTGGCGTTGGTGGGCCGCCGGGCTGAGGCGCTGGCGGAGACGGCTTCGCGGTCTGGGGCGGCTGGCAGTGCGCTGGTGGTGCCCTGCGATGTAGCCGACCCGGCGGCAGTGGATGCAGGTTTCGCGGCGACGGTGGCGCGGTTCGGGCGGCTCGATATGCTGTTCAACAATGCCGGCACCAATGTCGGCCCCAAGACCATCGATGAGTTGACCGTCGATGAGTGGAACACGGTGATTTCCGTCAACCTGCACGGCGCGTTTCTGTGTGCCCGGGCGGCCTTCGCCCAGATGCGCGGGCAAGCGCCGCAAGGTGGGCGGATCATCAACAACGGCTCGATCTCGGCCCATGCGCCGCGACCTGGATCGGTGCCCTATACGGTCTCGAAACACGCCATCACCGGGCTGACCCGGACGCTGTCGCTGGATGGGCGGCCCTTCAACATCGCCTGCGGCCAGATCGACATCGGAAACGCCGCCTCCGAGATGACCGAGCGGATGTCCAGCGGCGTGCCGCAGGCTGACGGATCGATGAAGCCGGAAGCCCGGATGGACGTGAACCACGTGGCGCAGGCCGTTGTTCAGATGGCGAATTACCCGCTGGAGACCAACGTGCAGTTCATCACCATCATGGCGACGAAGATGCCGTTTATCGGGCGGGGGTGAGGTTTTGCGTCACGGCTTCGTAGGGTGTGCATTTTGCGCACCGCTAAACAAGGTTTGGGGACGGTGCGCAGAATGCGCACCCTACGACAGGAGTCGCATCAGGGTGGCGATTTCGTTTGCGTCATCCAAGCTGGCCACCGTCTCGATCATCGCTTCGACCCGCTCGGCGCCAATAACCGGGGTCGCGATGGAGCGGGCCTTGGCGGTGATCTTTTGCCATTGGGCGTCGGTGTCGGCGGCGGGGACGCCGACATCCGCCTCGGCGTGCAGGGTTCGACCGTCACGGGTCTCCAGGGTGACAGTTGCGGCGGAGCGGGTGGCGAGGTCCCGCGGTTGGAAGGCGATCTTTTCGCGCGCGGCCTGGGTTTGCGGGGTCATTGACCCGGTGCCTTCGAAGAGGCCGGGATTGGCGGTGTCCGCTCCGTTCTGAGCCAGAGCCGCGAGATGGCGGATCGAGAATTTTACCTCCAATCCGGTCCGGGGCGCCGCGATGTTGCAGACCTGCAGCACCGCGTCTTGGCCAAAGATGGTCATCGCCGCCAGATCGTCGAGGCCGATGTTGTGGGTGTCGCGCAGCGACCCGATCGCCTCGATGGCCGAGTGGGTCAGGTAGCAGGCGGCGGGTACTTGAAGAGGTTGCTCTCGACGGCATAGGGGGATCGGGGTGCACTGGTGAAGGCTCGAAACCAGGCGCCTGGGTTGCGGCGAAGCCTTGGGCGGCCTCGATGCCGTCGGTGGCGGCGGTGAAACCGCGAGCGGCGAGGCGGGCGGCCATCAGGCCATTCATCGCCGCTTTGCCGGCGTGGAACGGTTTGGTCATGGTC
>DATLAW010000329.1:0-20852 GCA_035527255.1 Thermohalobaculum sp.
CGCCACCGCGATCGCCAGTGCCGCCGAGATACCGGTACGGTACAGATCGGGCACCTCCAGCGCGGTGCCGTCGGCCAGCACCAGTGGCAGGTACAACACCGACATCGTCGCTACCGCCGCCATCGCGGCGATCCCCAGCCATAGTGTCGATTGCAATCTCAGCGCCGTGGCCGAAATTGTGACCGGCGCCAGGATCAGCACCGCAAACGGATTGTTCAGCCCGCCAGTGATCATCAGCAGCGTCACCAACTGCACCAGATCGAAGAACAACGAAAACAGCGTGCCCCTCTCGGACAAACGCTTTTCGGCTGGATAGATGACATCCGCCACCACATTGAACGATGCGGAGGCCGAGATCAGCAGCGCGCAGTAGGCCAGCGGAAGCTGGAGGCCCATCGCCTGGCTGGTCACCAGAACTGCTGCGATCTGGCCGGAAATGGCAATCCAGCGCAGGGTGATCAGCGTGCGCAGGCGGACCCAATCGCCCCGGGCCTGCATGTTGAACAGAAAGTGACGACCCCGATCGGACATGGGCCCGAATATCGCCGGGCCGGCCCAAAAATGAAAGCACCGATGCGGCTTGCAGCCGCAACAGCCGGGCTGAACCCTTGCAATCCACGCCCATTCGGCTTTTGACAGAGCGAGACAGCGCCTGATACCAGGCCGGAAGCGCAAACGGGAGACGACCAATGCGAAATACAGTGACGGCGCTGGCAGGGGTGGTTTTCGTCGCCCTGGCCGCCGCCGCGATTTTCCTGGCCGTGAAGCAGCCCGACGCACCGATCTCGCCCGCCGCGGTCAACATCGCCGGCACCGAGATCGGAGGCCCATTCGAGCTGACCGACCAAACCGGCAACCGGGTCACCAGCGCCAGCCTGATCGACGGCCCGGCCCTGACCTATTTCGGCTATACCTTCTGCCCCGACATCTGCCCGGTCGATGTTGCCCTGATGGCCTCGGCGGTGGACCTTCTGGCGGAACAGGGCTTTGACGTCACCCCGATCTTCATCACCATCGATCCTGCGCGCGACACTCCCGAGGCGCTGACCTACTACGCCGAGGCGATGCACCCGAAGATGGTCGCGCTGACCGGCACCGAGGCCGAGATCAAGGCCGTCGCCGGCGCCTACAAGGTCTATTACGAGCGGGTCGATCTGGCGGATTCGGCGGCTAGTTACCTGATGAACCACACCACCTTCACCTATTTCGTCATGCCCGACGGCACCAGAACCCTGTTCCGCAACGGCTTCCCACCCGAGGAAATCGCCGGCGAAGTCGCCCGCATCCTCAACCGCGAGTAAGTCGGAGCGCGAAGAATTCTGGCTTGTTGACCATCAGAACCCCGATGGTCGTCATGACAATCCCGGCAATCTCGATCGGCCCCAACACCTCGCCGAAGATCCCCCAGGCCATCACCGCGGTGGTCGGCGGCACCAGGAAGAACAGGCTGGCGACGTTCGAGGCGGCACCGCGGCGGATCAGGAACAACAGCAGCGACAGCGCCCCCAACGACATCACCAGCACCAGCCAGGCCATGGTAAATATCAACTCGCCGGACCAGGTGATCTCGCGGGTCTCGAAGGCGAACGATAGCGGCACCAGCACCACCAGGGATGCAATGAACTGGACCAGCGTGCTGGATCGTACCGGATGACTGGCGGCCCGGGTCTTTTGCAGGATCGAGGCGATTGAAATTCCGACCAGCGATCCGAGGCAAAAGACCACCCCGCGCCAGTTGCCAACGCCATCATCCAGCTTGCGCATCACCACCAGCCCGACCCCGAGGAACCCCAACGCAATCCCGGCCCATTGTACCGGCGTCAGCCGCTCGCCCAGGAACTGGCGGGCAATAAACGCCGTCAGCACCGGCTGTAGCCCAACGATCAGCGCCGATACACCAGCCTCGATGCCCAGCTTGATCGCCTCGTAGACCCCGCCCAGATAGACCGCCTGCAACAAGATCCCGATCACCGCCGCGTCGCGCGCCTGCGCCCAGGTCAGCCAGGCTGACCGCGCCAACAACACCCATAACAGCAACGCCACCGCGACGAACGAGAACCGCATCACCAGGAAAGTTATCGGCTCGATATACGGCAGGCCGTACTTGGCGCCGATGAATCCGGTGCTCCAAAGCACCACAAACAACGGGGCCGCGAGTATGCTTAAGCGAAACGGCAGGGTCATCGATGCGGGGTTTCTTGCTAAGGTACTGCGGAATTGCAGCGGCGAAATCTGACTTGCGGTTGCATTGCGGCAAAAATCAAGGCTGAATGTCCTGACCGCCGACCACACAAAGGGGAGCTACATGACCGAAACACGCGCCGAGATCGGCGATGACGCTTCCCTTCTGGTGCTCGACGACGATGCGGCCTTCCGCCAGCGCCTGGCCCGCGCCATGGAAAAACGCGGCTTCGAGCCGGTGATGGCCGAAAGCGTGGCCGAGGGTCTGGCGATTGTTCGCTCAAAGCCGCCCGCCTACGCGGTGGTCGATCTGCGTCTGGATGACGGCAACGGTCTCGACGTGGTCGAGGCGCTGCGCGAGGTCCGCCCCGACAGCAAGGTGATCGTGCTGACCGGCTACGGGGCCATCGCAACCGCCGTCGCCGCAGTCAAGATCGGCGCCATCGACTATCTGTCGAAACCAGCCGATGCCGATGACGTCGAGAAAGCCCTCCTCAGCCTCGGCGGCGACAAACCGCCGCCGCCGGAAAACCCGATGTCGGCCGACCGGGTGCGCTGGGAACACATCCAGCGGGTCTTCGAGCTCTGTGACCGCAACGTGTCCGAGACCGCCCGCCGCCTGAGCATGCACCGCCGAACCCTGCAACGGATTTTGGCCAAGCGCAGCCCGCGGTGAGGGGATGGTGAGGCAGGGCAAGATCACGCATCAATCCTCGTTCAAAGCATTGAGCCTTTCTTCAAAATCTGCCTCATACTCTTCGTCAGCTTCCAGACGTGCCAAGCAATATTTTAGATCTTCGTTCTTCCTCGCGATCTGGAAGACTGTTCCGGAGATAGCTTCATAGTTGTATGAAAGAAGGGCCTCCAAGACACCGGTATAGAGTAACTCCAACTCCCAATCGCTCGGGCTTGAGTCTAAAATGACTAGAATCGCGTTTAGTAAATCTACAGGGCGCTCATTGGCCCACTCAAGTTCAGCCGGAACGACCCATTCGGATGCAAGCCATATCGCTGAGCCCCCCCCTGCATTCGTTTTGAAGCGATCCATGAGGATGCGAATTCCTCAGGCGTTTTAGCCATTCAGTGCCCAATCATCTGAAACCTAAGTGGAAGACTTCCAGCAGAATTACCCTCCACCAACCCTCACCACCCCGCCCAACCCAATCGCCACCTCATCCCCCGTCTTCAGCCACCCGTAGTCCCCCGGCCCGACCGTCAGAACCGCAGTCGAGCCGCCATACAGCCGGTCGGCGACCATGGCGCCGATGGTGATATTGACGTCGGCCGAGCCTAGCAGCACCGCGACCGGCCCGGCCCCGCGCCGGATCGCCTCGGCGATGCCTGCTGGTGTACCGGCCGAGCCTCGGCTGCCCGGCATTACCAGCACCTTGCCGGCCATCGACGCCCCACGCTGCGGATGGTGGCTGTCGACGACCGTGCCATTGACCGGATCGAACCCGCCCCAAAAGCTCAGCGGCTCGTCCAGAACCAGCACCGGGGCGCGGCATTCGCCGGGGTTCAGCACGACCGCCTGAATGGTTACACCCGTCATCTCACAGCCCCCACGCATCATCGGACCAAACCGTGTCGCGCCGGGTGACCTCGCCCCGAACGGCAGTCTCAACGCAGTCCTCCAGCGAACCGAAGGCGACCTCGACCGGCAGCAATCCCGGCGCGTAATAGGCCCATTTGGCCGAATTGGTCATCACCCGCCCCTTGGCCGCCCGCACCGCCGGGGCGAAATAGGTGCAGGTGTCGACCAGGATGGTCACCCCGGCCCGCTCCAGCACCCCGCTCCAGCCCTTGTTCGCTGCCAGTTCGGCAACGAAGCGGCTCGTCGAGATGTAGAAGGCGACATTGGCGCTGATCCGGCGGCCGTCGATCAGGGTTGCCGCGCGCTCGAACTCGGTCAGCGAGAAATGCGGCGTGCCGACGGCCACCATCGAAACTGGCCCAGTAACCAACCCGCCCGACGACAGGGAATCGCGCGCCGCAACCAGCATCTCCGGCGTCACCGTGATGATCTCGTCGAGGTCATATCCGCCAGTCGCCGCCTCCAGCGTCGCCGCCTCCGGGGTGACCCCAACCGCGTGGTACATCGCGATCCCGCCCGAGGCAGCACCGGCAGCGGCGATGGCCTTCAGGCTGTCGGCTGGCGTCTCGGGCGGCAACCCGACAATCACCGGCACCCGCGCCCCGGCGCGGCGGCCCATCAGATGGCCCAGCACATGGCAAAACAGCTCGCTCCGCCGCAGCCCCTCGGGCAACCCGTCGATATCAAAGCGCACCTGCGCCCGGCGGCCCTCGTCGGTATGCAGCCCGGCGAACGGCACCCGGCCAGTCATCGCGGCGCAGGCATCCAGAAAATCACCATATTTGTTGGTCCGCGCCCCAACCACCGAATTGTAGTAGGAAACCGCATTCGACTCGCCGACAATGATATTGTCGCCCAACTCCGGCCCATCCGGCAGCTGATACGGCGCGCAGGTCCAGACCGGGCGGATGCCCAGCGCGACATACAGCCTGGCCAATTCACGCGACTCCGTCACCGTAACCGGATCGGCACCCTCGCGCGCATCCGATGGCATCAAGCTGACCGTCAGCGTGTTGCCCCAGGCCGGGACCTTGAAACGCGCCCCGCGGTCGACAAAAAACTGGGCGAAATCCAGATGCGCCCGGCCGTAGTAATGGCAGGCGTCGATATGGGCAAAACTGGCATCGATCAGATGCGGCGCGCCCATGATTTCAGCGGCCCGCACAACCACCTGCATGGCGAACCGCATCGCCTCGCCGGCGTCGCCGTCCAGCAGCGCCCGGTCGCTATCTGACAATTGTAGCTCCGTCATCTTCAACTCCCAACCGTCAGCGTCGCGGTCAGTCGCCGCAAGGTCGCCAGCACGCTTTGCGCGACGATACGCCCGGTCTTCGGGTTCGACGCCGAGGGGATGTTGCGCATGGTCATGGTCGCATCGCCGGCATCCGAGGTGATCGTCACCGTCTGGATGTTGCGGTCAACGGCGGGGTCTGCCCACACCGTCACCTCGGTCCGGTCAGGGCCAATTCCTGCCAGTGCCAACGCCGCGGCGACGTTCACATTGGCCGGAAACCCCCGCGCCGCCTCGCGGGCAGTGCCATGAAACACCCGCAACGGCGCCGATAAATCGCTGATATCAATGTTGTTTTCCACCAGATGCGGCGCGCCTGCCAGCCCGCCCGGTGGCTTGCGGGTCTCCAGCACCACGCGGCTGATCTCGCCCTCGGCCATCGCCCGCACGGTATCCAACCCGATCAGCGCCCCGGTCGGCACGATGATCCGGGCGCCGGTCAGCTTGGCCCGCTCGACCAGATCCATATGGTCCAGCAATGCGGCAACCGACAGCGGTATCAGGATCCGGCCCTGTTCGACCGCCGGCCCGGCAACCTCGGCAAATACCTTGGCCGGGGCGCATTCGACGATGATATCGGCCAACCCCACCAATTCGCCCAACGTCACCACGGCGGGCATCCGGGACAACCCGGCCAACCGACGTTGCGCCCTGCCATGGTCGCTGGCCGAGACCGCCGTCAGCCGGATACCCGGAACCTCGCCCCGGTCGACCGCCTCGGCCACCCGCAGCCCGATCGCCCCAAGCCCGGCGATGGCCAGCGTGTATTCCTCAATCCGGCCCATCCCAGCCCCCTATCAGAACAGCGAGCGCCTCAGCATGTCGAGGCCGATCACCAACAGCGCAATCAGGAAGATGCGTTTGAATCGCTCCTCCGAGATATGGTGGCGGTAGCGCTGCCCCAGCGCAAGCCCGGCGGCGGTCGGGATCAGCGCTGTCAGCGACATCAGCACCAGATCCTGCGTCATCAGCCCGCGTCCGGCCAGTGAGGTCCCCAGCCCCAGCGTAATGGTGACGAAGATGATCCCCAGCGCCTGCACGAACACATCGCGCTTCAACCCCAGCGTTTGCAGATACAGGATGCCGGGCACGATGATGATCCCAGTCATTCCGAACATCACGCCGCCCAAACCGCCCATCAGCGGCGACATCCAGGGCTCGCGCCTGCCCGGTGGCGGCATCTGCACCCGCAGCATCGTCACCGCGCAATAGGTGCAAAGCGTGATGCCCAGGAGCGCGATCATGGTCTCGCTTTTTGCCCCGGCCAATACCGCAACGCCCAGCCAGATGCCGACATATGCGGCGCCGAGAAAGCTCCACAACCGCCGGATCAGCATGCCAAAGGCCGGTCCGACCAGCGCCTGGTAGGTATTGGTGGCAAGGCCGGGGATCAGCATGATGGTCAGCGCCTCGCGGACCCCAAGGGTCGAGCCGAGAAAGGCCAGCGCCACCACCGGCAGGCCCATGCCAATCACGCCCTTGATGAACCCGGCCAACAGGAAAGTGGCCACGACCATCGCGACGATCTCAGGCTCCCACATCTCGCCCCCTTGGATGTGGGGCCGGGGCCGTCCGGTTCATGCAACTTTCACGCGGCGCATTGCCTTCCAGCCGAGAAAGGCCCCGACCACCACGCACAGCCCCGCCAGCCACGGCCGCACCGCGCCGCCCATCATTGCCAGCGGTAGTGCGGCGGCTACCAGCATGGCGGGGGCGTAGAACCAGGTCCATCGTGCGCCCCTGGCGCTCGCCGCCTGGAAGTACGGGAAGGCCGCGGAGAACAGTGCGATGGTCAGGAAGAAAAGCGACCAGGGCCGGGTGACGAACAGCGTCAGGTCGTTGGAGATCGCCACCGCCCGCGCCAGGTTCAGTTCGGCGATATTGCCCAGCACCACGCCCAGGATCATCGGCGCCAGTGGAAAGCCGAACTGGCGCATCAGGAACCCGACGATGCCGAACCAGAACAGGGTCCAGACATCGAAGGTCACATTGTTGAGCGCGAAGACCCCGATCGACGCGAACCCCAGAATCACTCCCGCCAGCATGTACATGCGGATTCGCGTCACCAGCACGAAAACCCGCAGCATCCCCGACTGCATCCCCAGCATGATGAAATTGGCGGCGAAGAAGGCGATGAACATCGAATAGGCCAGCACCGGCTCCTCGGAGATGAAGCTCGGGCTCGGCACCACGTCATGGATCAGCAGCGCGCCAAGCATGATCGCCGCCGTCACATCCCCCGGGATGCCCAGCGCCATCAGCGGCGTCAGTGCGCCGCCCTCGACCGCGTTGTTCGACGTCTCAGGCGCGATGATCCCCTCGGGCACCCCGGTGCCGAATTCCTCCGGGTGTTTCGAAGCTTTCTTGGCCTGATCATAGGCCAGGATATTGGCGATCGAGCCGCCGGCGCCGGGCAGGATGCCGACAAAGATTCCGATAAACGCCGACCGCAGCACCGTGGGCCAGCGCGCCGCCAGCGCCTTGATGGCGCGCCAGTGCTCGATCCGCACCCGTATATTGCCCCGGTCGGTCAACGAGCGCCGCGCCGCCACCGGGTCGCGCACATCCGACAACAATTGGCTGAAGGCGAACAGCCCGATCAGCACGGCGATGAAATCGAACCCGCCGAGCAGCGAATCGATCCCGAAATCGAACCGCGCCATGCCGACCGCCTCGTCCTCGCCAACGGTGCGGACCAGCAGACCCAACGCCCCGGCGATCAGGCCCTTGATCAGGTCCTTTCCGGCCAGGCTGGCGGTAACCGTCAGGGCGAATATTACCAGCATGAAGAAATCCCAGGGCTGGAACTCGAGCCCGACCCGCGCAAGCTGCGGCGCGAACAGGACCAGCATCGCCGCCGAAATCATGCCGCCGCAGAACGACGACCAGACCCCGAGGCCCAGGGCGAAGCCCGGATCGCCCTTGCGCGCCATCGGAAAGCCGTCGAATGTGGTCGCGACCGACGAGGGAGTGCCCGGGATGCCGGTCAGAATGCCCGACATCAAACCGCCCGACAGGCCGCCAACCAGTACGCTGATCATCATCGCCAGCCCCTGCTCCGGCGGCATCGAAAAGGTGAAGGGCAGGGTCAAAACCACCGCCATGGCGATGGTGAAGCCGGGGATCGCGCCGGCGAGCAACCCGGCGCCGACGCCGACGATCATCAGCAACAGCGTCTTGATATTCGCGATCTCGGCGAAGGCGAGCTGCAGATTTTCAAAGATCATCGCAGCGCCCCCTCAGAACCGGCCGAGTATCTGGCCGGGCGGCAACAGCACATGCAGCCCGAAGGTGAACAGCGCCCACATGCCGCCCACGGTGACCACGGCGATGATCGCATGCAGCGCCAGTTGCTTCGGCTGCCAGCCGCCGAGCGCGTTCAGCAGCAGGAATACGAACGCCAGCCCGCCGATCAGCATGCCCAGATAGGGCATGGTCAGCAGATAGGCGAGGAACAGCGCAAAGCACCAAAAGACGTTGCGCCAGTAGACGAAGAACCCGGCGATGCCGCCCCGACGGGTTTCATCGCTGGATTCGCCTTCGGTCGGCTCGGGCACGCCCTTGCGGATCGACTGCGCCAGATAAATCACCGACAGCAAGGTCAGGATGCCAACCACCAACCGGGGCCAGGCCGCCGGGCTGAGTTGCCCGTAATCGGGCTCCCTGATCTCGAAACTGGCCGCCGCGAGCACGGCGCAGCCGAGCAGCAGAAAGATGGCGCACAGGGTATCGCGGTTTACGCGGGTCATCGATGTCTCGATCGCTCAGCAGGCGGATGGAATCTCGACGGCGCCCGGGGTATCCGGGCGCCGCCAAAACTGATCAGACAGAATCACTTCTTGTACATGCCGATCTTGATCGCAACCGTCTCGAAGTCAGAATAGAGCGCGTCGGCCCAGGCGCGGTACTCGTCCGGATCCTGATAGGCGATCCCGGTTCCCTTGGCGTCCATCTGCGCCAGCAGGCCCGGGTCCTCGGCGGCCATCTTGAAGATTGCCGACCAATGGTCGACGATGTCTCTGGGCGTGCCCTTGGGCGCCACGATGCCGCGCTCGAGCCCGAACAGCATATCGACCCCGACCTCCTTCAGGGTCGGCATGTCGGGCAGGAACTCCGAGCGTTCCTCGGCCGCGATGGCAAAGCCCTGCAACTCGCCCTGCTCCATGTATTTGCGCCCCGAGGCGACGTTCAGCACGCCCATGTCGATGGCGCCCGACAGAAGCGCCGTCATCTGCTCGCTGGTGCCGTCATAGGGCACATAGGAGAACTCGATGCCCATCTTGTCGGCCATGATCAGCCAGATGAACTGACTGGTGGAACCGAAGGTGGCGCCAACCTTGATTTCACCGGGATGCGCCTTGGCATAGGCGGCAAACTCCTCGAAATTCTTGTAGGGGGTTCCTGCCGCGGCACCGACGATCTCCGGGGTCGAGGTCAGGTTGGCGACTGTCTCGAACCCGTCAAACTGAAAGTCGATGCGGCCATTAAGGTAGCTGGTGACCGCCGACTGGTGGATGGCGAACAAGGTGCAGCCGTCGGGCGCGGCGGCTGCGGCTTCCTTGGCGCCCTTGTTACCGCCCTGACCACCGATGGTGACGACCTGGATCTTCGGCGTGACATCGAGCTCCTGGATGGTCTTCTCGAAGATCGAGAACAGCACATGGGTGCCGCCACCCGCCTTCCAGGGCACGATCAGTTTTGCCGTGCTGCAGGGGATATCGGCGGCCTGGGCCGGAACGGCGCCCACAACTGCCAGCGCCACCGCGGACATTGCAAGGGTTGAAAACAGCTTCTTCATTGGACTCTCCCTGTTTGGTTCACGCCGTATCCGGCGCATTATTTTTTCTCGTTTACCGCCCTGCGAAATTCTCGCGGGCGACATTTGATTACAAGCCACTATAAGCGTACGCGACACCACTGCAAACAACACCATCCGGAATTCCGCATAACGGCAACTGGCAGACTATATCGGCCTCGACCGAGAGAGGGACGCGACCCATGAGAAATTTTGAATTGCCCGGCCGCTCGCCGGTGCATGCCACCGAGGGCATGGCTTGCACGTCGCAACCACTGGCGACTCAGGTTGCCATCGATGTGCTGAAGGCCGGTGGCAACGCCATGGACGCCGCCATCGCCGCCTGTGCGACCCAATGCGTCGTCGAACCTGAATCGACCGGCATCGGCGGCGATTGTTTCTGCCTGTATTCGCCCGGCGGGTCGACTGACATCATCGCCTATAACGGCTCCGGCCGCGCACCGGCGGCGGCGTCGGTCGAATGGTTCCAGTCCCAGGGCATCAACAAGCTGACCGGCACCAGCGTCCACTCGGTCATTGTGCCCGGTGCCATTGATGCCTGGGCGCAGCTCAGCGCCGACCACGGCCGCAAATCACTGTCCGAGCTACTGCAACCAGCGATCCGCTTCGCCCGCGACGGCTACCCGATCCATTCCCGGGTGCATGCCGATTTCGCCTCGAATGCCGCCAAGTTGTCAGCCGACGAGAACGCCAAGCGGATCTTCATGCCCGGCGGTCAGGTCCCCGGCGTCGGCACCATCCACTGCCAACCAGAACTGGCCGCAACGTTCGAGCGGATCGCAGCACTTGGCCGCAACGAGTTCTACAAGGGCGAGACCGCCCGCGACATCGTTGCCTATCTCCAGGCCCGTGGTGGGTTGCACACCTTGGACGACTTCGCCACCGCCGCCGGTGAATATGTCACCCCGATCTCGGTCGATTTCCGGGGCTACCGGGTCCATGAATGCCCGCCCAACGGCCAGGGCGTCATAGCACTTCTGCTGCTGAACATCATGGCCGGGATCGATATAGGCACTGGCGGCCCGATCACGCTCGAGCGCATGCACGCCGAGATCGAGGCTGGCCAGCTGGCCTATTCCGCCCGCGACGCCTGGGTGGCCGATCCGGCGATGGCCCAGGTGCCGGTCGATGGCCTGCTGTCGGCGGAATATGCCGACCGCCTGCGCGCCGCCATTGATCCGGCCCGGGCCCAGGAACCCGACCGACTGATTGACATTCCGAACCACAAAAGCACCGTCTACATCTCGGTCGTCGACCGCGACCGTAACGCCTGCAGCTTCATCAACACCCTGTTCAACAGTTTCGGCACCGGCATCTGCGCCCCCACCGGCGTGATGCTGACCAACCGTGGCGAGGGCTTCAGCCTCAACCCGGCCAGCCCGAACCGCATCGAGGGCGGCAAGCGCCCGCTCCACACCATCATCCCCGGCATGGTAACCAAGGGCGACCGGGCAGTAATGCCGTTCGGGGTCATGGGCGGTCAGTACCAGTCGATGGGTCACATGCAGTTCCTGACCCGGTTCTTCGACTATGGCATGGATATCCAGGAAGCGATGGACGCGCCCCGCTTCATGCCGGACCCGTTCATCGGCAACGTCGATGTCGAATCCACCGTGCCGCTGGCGATCCGCGACCAACTCACCGCGATGGGCCACAATATCACGCTCGCCCCCAAAACGATCGGCGGCAGCCAGGCAATCTGGATCGACTGGGACGAGGGCGTCCTGACCGGCGGCTCCGACCCGCGCAAGGACGGCTGCGCGATGGGCTATTGAGGAGGGGAACACCACATGGACCGCATCGCCATCCTGATGCCCGGCGACATGGGCCACGGCGTCGGCCAAGTGCTGCGCCAGCATGGCCACGACGTGATGACCTGCCTGACCGGCCGCAGTGCCCGTACCCGCGCCCTGGCCGAGGCCGCCAGAATGCGCGATGCAGGCAGCCTCGAAGCGCTGGTTGCCGAGGCCGACATGATCCTGTCGATCCTGCCACCGGACGCCGCCATTGCGCAGGCAACCGCCGTGGCAGCGGCGATGACCGCGACCGGCGCCCGCCCGGTCTATGTCGACTGCAACGCAGTCTCGCCGATGACCGCCCGCGATGTCGGCGCGATCATCGAAGCGGCCGGCGCACCGTTCATCGATTGCGGCATCATCGGGTTCAGACCCGGCAAAAGCCGCGAGACCCGGTTCCATGTCTCGGGGCCGGACACGCGCGCAATGGAACAACTCGACGGCAAGGGCATAACCGTGCTGCCGATGGGCGCCGGGATCGGCCGCGCCTCGGCCCTGAAGATGGTCTATGCCGGGCTGACCAAGGGCACCATGACCCTGCACACGGCGATCCTGACCGCCGCCTGGCAACTCGGCGTCTATGACGAGACAATCGCCGAGTTTACCGACAGCCAGCCCGTAGCGCTGGAAGCCATGCGCGCCCGCGTCCCCCGCATCCCCGCCGACGCCGGCCGCTGGTCCGGCGAGATGGACGAGATCGCCACCACCCTCGCCTCCGTCGGCGTCACGCCCGCCTTCCACGAAGGCGCCGCCGAGATCTGCCGCCTCCTCGACCGCACCCCCTTCGCGCAGGAAACCCGCGAGAACCTCGACCTATCGCGCACCATCGACGACGCGATCCCGGTCTATGCCAAGCACCTGAAAGCAGGTGGCTGATCCGCCCCGCCAACGCGCACTGTCCAGTTTCTCCCGGCTTCGTCCGCGCTGCACCGGCACTCAGCCCTTTGAATTGTTGGAACTAACTCCAACACTACCAGGTTACCAGTTCGGGCCCCAGGTGCTGAAGCCGATTCGTGTAGACAATGACCCTCGATCTCGCGTCGAAGTCGATGCGGGTGATCGAGGTATTGTGAACGGCCCAGTTGGCGACCCAATGGGTGGCGTAGTTGTCAACAGGACGCCCAAGCCCGGTGAACTCATTGATCAGCTGATCGATCAGGTCGCCGTGTATGATCATGGCGACCTGGTCATCGCTGCCAAGATGGCGACGCTCAAAATCCAACACCACTTGCTTCGACCGTTGAAGAAATTGCTCTTCGGTCTCAAATTCCCGGTTGTACCATCCGCCATGGCCCAGCGCCGCCGGCAATTCGAGGTCCGGAAACCTCGCGTTGAAGTGCTCCCGATCCGGTGCAGGCAACCCAACCCTGGTCCCATCCGCGGCATCTTCAAAAATGCCGCCCTTCTCAAAAATATCGGCATGAGCCACCAGAGGAAGCTTGCAAGCGTTTGCAACGTATTGCGCGGTCAGAACGGATCGGGTCATCAAACTGCAATAGACGTGGGTCAAGCCAAACCCCTGCCGCCCGCTTTTGCGCAGCAACGATCGATGCTGCAATGGATCACCCTGCGGATCAGCCAGATGATTTGCCAGCAATTGCGCCTGACGGTGGCCTGCCTCGGTTAGTTCCGGGTCAGGCACCCTGCCTTTCCCGTCGCCGGTACCGGATTCAAAAGCGTTGTTAGCCGATTCACCATGCCGGATCAGAAAAAGCCTCATTTCGCCTCCATGCTTCGCATCAATTTGGATAAACTGTTGACGGCGCGTCTAATTGCGGCTGCTCCCTCACCGCCCCCTGATCCGCGGATCCAGCGCGTCGCGCAGGCCATCGCCCATGAAATTCACGCTCAGCACGGTGAGCGAGATCGCCAGCCCCGGCCACAGCACTCGCACCGGCGTCAGGGTCAGGAAATCCTTGCCGTCGAACAACAACCGGCCCCAGGTCGGGAAATCCGATGGGAACCCGAGCCCGAGGAACGACAGAGCCGACTCGGTGATGATCGCATTGGCCAGCCCCAGGGTCGCCGACACCATCACCGGGCTCAGCACATTGGGCAGGATATGACGGGTAATCACCCGCCGCTCGCGGGTGCCGATCGATCGCGCCGCCAACACGAACTCGCGCTCCTTCAGCGCCAGCACATCGCCGCGCACGATCCGCGCCGTCTGCATCCAACTGGTGATGCCGATGACAAAGACGATCAGAAGGAAAATCCCGGTCTCGGGTCCGAAGGCGCGGCGCAGCGTATCGCGGAACAGCATGATGATGACCAGCAGCAACGGCAGCAGCGGCAGCGCCAGGAACAGGTCGGTCAGCCGCATTAGCGGCCCGTCGAGCCAACGGAAGAACCCGGCCATCACCCCGACCAGCGCGCCGACCAACAGCGACAGCGACATGGCGGTGAACCCCACCGCCATACTGACCCGCCCTCCCGCCAGCACCTGCGCCAGCATATCCCGCCCCAGATTGTCGGTCCCGAAGGGATGCACCCAGCTCGGCCCCAGGTTCTTGGCCTTGTAGTCCAGATACCCCGGATCGATGGTGTGGAGAAATGGCCCGATGGCCACCGCCAGCACGATCAGCGCGAAAACGGCGGCCCCGGCCAGCGCCCCGCGATGGGTGCTGAACTGCGCCCATACATCCCACCACAACGACCGGTGCGGCTGGTGCTCCTCGATCTTTGCGCTGATTGCGGGGGCGTCAGTCATAGCGGATCCTCGGGTCCAGGATGCCATACAGCAGATCGGCGATCAGGTTGAAGCCGACGATCAGCACCGCGAAGATGAAGGTCAGGGTCTGCACCAGCGGTATATCCGCCGCCTCGATGCCGCCGATCAACAGCGCCCCCAGCCCGTTCACCCGAAAAATCTGCTCGGTAATGATGGCCCCGCCGAAGATCTGCGGCACGCCCAACGCGATCACCGTCACCACCGGGATCAGGCTGTTGCGCAGCACATGGACCATCACGACGATATGCTCCTTCATGCCCTTGGCCCGGGCAGTGCGCACATAGTCCTGATTGAGGTTGTCCAGCATCGACGAGCGCATAAACCGGCTGATCTGCGCCGCGTTGAACAGCGCCAGCACCATGACCGGCATCGCGATCTGCTTGACCTGGACGATAAAACTGTCCCAACCGGTCACCGTATGGGTGGTGTCGTAGATCATCGGCAGCCAGTTCAGGTTGACACTGAAGATCACGATCAGAACCAGGCCGGTGAAGAAGGTCGGCACCGAGAAGCCGATCATCGAGAACAACGTGCCCGCCTGGTCGATCCAGGAATACTGCCGGTAGGCCGAGATCACCCCGATCGGAATGGCGATCAGGATGCCGACCACATAGGACATGCCGACCACCCACAGCGTCTGCGGCGTGCGCTCGACGATCAGGTCGACGACCGGCGAGCGGGTTGACCACGAGCGGATGCGCATCCGCCCGGCGCTGTCGCCGATCGGGCTGCCCCACCACTCCTCCAGGATGTTCAGCGGCTCGTTGATGAAGAACTGATTGAGCCAGGCGATATAGCGGATGTGAAATGGTTCGCCGAGACCGAGGCTGATGCGGATTGCCTCGCGAGTCTTGGCGTCGATGGTCAGCGGCAGATTGCCGGTCGGATCGCCGGGGGCGAGATCAAGCAGCGCAAAGATGATGAAACTGATCACGAGCAGCGTCGGGATTGCGAATAAAAGCCGCCTGATCGTGTATCTGAACATACCGCTATCCCGGGGTCAGAGTAGACGGCCCGCGGGTGATCCGCGGGCCGTCGGACTTCAGGCTCAGGACGGGTTCTTGCGATGCCAGTCCTTGACGTTCCACAGCTCGCTGTCCCACGAGTTCATCAGCACACCGCCCAGCGTAACCGCATGGGCCGAGACGTCACCGCGATGGATCAGCGGGATGATGGCGCCATACTCCATCAGCATGTCGTTCATCTTCATGGCGATCTCGGCCCGTTTCTCGAGCGACGCGGTCGTGCCCAACTCGGACGACAGCGCGTCATAGGCCGGGTCGCAGAAGCGCGGCATGTTGTTGCCGAGCCACTGGTTCGCCGGCGCCGGAATCTCCTTGCAGGTCCAGCTCGCCATATACTTCTCCGGGTCGGTGCCATCGAAGTTGTTGGTGTACATCTCGACGTCCGAGAAGAACTTCTGGAAGGTGTCCGGGCTGGACTGATCGCCGCCGAAGAAGACCGAGGCGGAGATGTTCTTCAGCTCGGTCTCGACGCCGATCTCGCCCCACATCTGCTTGACTAGCGCCTGAGTGCCCTGGCGAACCGAGTTGGTCGAGGTCTGATACAGGATCGACAACCGGACGCCATCCTTGGCGCGGACGCCATCGGAACCCTTAGCCCAGCCCGCATCATCCAGCAGTTTGTTCGCCCCGGCAACGTCCTGGGTCTTGCACCAGTCGTTGGCGGTCGAAGCATAAACCGCAGGCGCTGGCAGAACGTTGCAAGTCACCTGTCCCGCCGCACCATACCCGGCATCGACCAGGATCTGCCGGTCGATGGCGATGCTGAGCGCCCGGCGCACCGCTTTGTCGGTCAGGAACGGGTGCGGATGCGCGACGGTGCCGCGCTCGTCGCCAAGTGCGGCATCGGGGTTTGTGCTTTGAACCATCAGCCGCTCGACCGAGGTGCCGAAAGAGGTGACGACGGTGCCCTTCCCGGCTGCGATCATCTGGGTCAGGATCTCGGGCTCGACCTGCAGGTTCCAGGCATAGTCGAACTCGCCGGTCTCAAGCACCGAGCGCGCTGCCGAGGCTGCGTCTCCGCCCCCTTTGAACAGAATGTTCGAGAAGTGCGGCTTGTCGGCCTCGCGGAACTTATCGTTCATTTCGTACAGCACGACGTCATTGGCCTTGAATTCGGTCACCTTGTAGGGGCCAGTGCCTACGGGTCCGAAGTTCTGCGCGGTGCATTCCGGCGCCTTGGCGCCCATGCAGTTCTCGAACTGCGCCTTCTGGATGATCGGCACTGTGGTGCCGACGAAGGGGCCGTAGGGGAACGGCTTGGCGACACCGAAGGTGATCTTGACCGTCAGATCGTCAATCGCCTCGATCGAGGTCACGTCGGTGAAGTTGGTACTGGCGTTGCAGCCGCCATCGGGGTGCATGCAGTAATCGCCGGAGAACACAACGTCGGCCGAGGTAAGGGGCGACCCATCCGACCAAACAGTGCCGGGCATCAGCTTCCAGGTGATCGAGGTCAGGTCGGCGGATACGCCGCCGTTCTCGACGGTGGGAATCTCGGCGACCAAGTTCGGCACCATGGCGCCGTTCTCGTCGTAATAGGCCAGCGGCTCGAGCACCAGCGAAGCGCTTTCGATGTCCTTGGTGCCGCCCGACAGATACGGGTTGGCGATCGACGGCGCCTGCCAATATAGGATATTCAGCTGGCCATCCGCACCGCGCTCGGCCAGCGCTGGTGATGCGAGCAGCGAAACCGCCGCCGCTGTCATCAGTAGTTTCTTCGATATTTGCATTCTACTTCTCCCTTTCATTTATTTGAACGCTCCGGTGATTCTCCGATCACCGGAATGTCCCATGCCGGAATACTACACGCCGCCAGCCGCACGGAAAGCACCTTTCCGTGGTTGACGCCGCAACAATGCCCGTTCGGCAGGATATCGCAGGCATTGCGGGTCACTCCACCAGATGGCAGGCAACATGGCGCCCGCCGCTCAATTTTCGCCACTCAGGCACGACCGCGCTGCATTTCTCCACCGCCACCGGGCAGCGGGTCCGGAATACGCAGCCCGAAGGCGGGTTCGCCGGGCTCGGCACGTCGCCGGTCAGGATGGTGCGGGTGCGGTGGGCCTCGACCTCCGGGTTCGGGATCGGCACCGCCGACAGCAGCGCTTTGGTGTAGGGGTGCTTCGGGTCGGAATACAGTTGATCACGCGGCGCCAGCTCGACCACCTTGCCCAGATACATCACCGCCACCCGGTCGGCGATATGGCGCACCATCGAAAGATCGTGGCTGATGAACAAATAGGTCAGGCCCAGTTGCTTCTGCAGGTCTTCCAGCAGGTTCACCACTTGCGCCTGGATCGACACATCCAGGGCGGCAATCGGTTCGTCGCAAACGATGAAATCCGGGTTCAGCGCCAATGCCCGCGCAATGCCGATGCGCTGGCGCTGGCCGCCCGAGAACTCGTGCGGATAGCGGTTGGCGAAGCGCGGGTTCATGCCGACCGCATCGAGCAGCTCGCGCACCTTCTCCTGCTTGGCCTTGCCGGTGGCGACGCGGTGTTCGTCCAGCGGCTCGGAGATGATCGAGCTGACCGTCATGCGCGGGTTCAGGCAGGCCTGCGGGTCCTGGAAAATCATCTGCATGCGCGGCCGGGTCCGGCGCAATTCTTCGCCGCTCAGCTTGGCGATGTCCTGACCGCCGAACAGGATGCGCCCGCCGGTGGCATCGTACAGCCGCAATATCGTGCGGCCCGCCGTCGACTTGCCGCAACCGGACTCGCCAACCAATCCCAGAGTCTCGCCCCTGCGGATATCGAAACTGATCCCGTCCACCGCCTTGATGACCCCGACCTGGCGCCGGATGATGCCTTTGTGGACCGGAAAATGCTTGCTCAGATTCTGCACACTCAGCAACACCTCGGCGTCTTGGCCGGTCCGTTCCAGGGTCGCGGTTTCAGGCGTCATGGCGCGCCCCTTCCGGGTCAGGCCGCCACCAGCAGGCGACATCATGGCCGTCGGCCACCTCGACCAGCGGCGGGTTCTCGGCACGGCAACGGTCGTGGACATGGGCGCAGCGGTTGGCGAACGGGCAGGACGTTGGTGCCGCGGTCATATGCGGCGGCTGGCCGCTGATTGACAGCAACCGCTCGGTCCGGGTGCTGTCGATGCTTGGCAGCGTGGCCAGCAGCGCCCGCGTATAGGGATGCAACGGCGTGCTATATAGATCGGCGACCCGCGCGTGCTCGACCACCAGCCCGGCATACATCACCATCACCCGGTCGGCGATGCCGGCAACCACGCCCAGATCATGCGTGATCCACACGATCCCCATCCCCAGTTCCTGGCGAAGCTTCTTCACCAACTCGATGATCTGCGCCTGGATGGTCACATCCAGCGCCGTGGTCGGCTCGTCGGCGATCAGCACCTTGGGGTCGCATGAGAGCGCGATGGCGATCATCACCCGCTGGCGCATGCCACCCGAAAACTGGTGCGGGAAGTCATTCAACCGATCCTCCGGTGAAGGAATCCCGACTAACGCCAATATCTCGATCGCCCGCGCCCGCGCCTCCTTCTTGCTTAACCCCAGATGCTCGCGCAGCGGCTCCATTAGCTGAAATCCAACGGTGAATACCGGGTTCAGCGAGGTCATCGGGTCCTGGAAAACAAAGCCGACCTCGCCGCCACGCACCTTGCGCAGGTCGGTCGGGTCCAGCTGCAACAGATCGCGCCCTTCCAGCATGGCGGTGCCGCGCACAATCTCGGCCGGCGGCTGCGGCAGCAGCTTCATCAGCGACATCATGGTGACGCTCTTGCCCGAGCCACTTTCACCGACGACCCCCAGCAGCTCGCCCGCGCGCAAATAGAAACTGACGCCGTTGACCGCATGGACGGCGCCGTCCATCGTGTGGAAGATCGTTGTCAGCCCCTCGACCTCTAGGATCGGCGGTGCAGTCGTGTTGATGGTCGGCGTGGTCACGCCTGTCGCCTCCCCGTTCTGTTGTACGTGTCCATTCTTTGCGGACATCACAGGCGCCCAGTTGAAACCGATCCGCCGCGGCCCCGCAACAGCAAGTTTGTGATATTCTGACGAAATTCACCGAAATCGGCACGATGGCGGCTTGACCTCGCGGCATTCCGCGTCAGGATTCGTGCCAACCAACAGGGGACAACCAGCCATGGCGGAAATCTTCAGCGCACGCGAGATGATGGAACGGCTGGTCGCCTTCCCGACGGTGTCCCGCGACTCCAACCTCGAACTGGTCACCTTCGTCCAGGACTACCTCACCGGCCACGGCGTCGACAGCCGGGTGGTCCACAACGAGGAAGGCACCAAGGCTAACATCTACGCCCAGATCGGCCCCTCGGTGCCCGGCGGCGTCGTGCTCAGCGGTCACACCGACGTGGTGCCGGTAGATGGCCAGAACTGGTCCAGCGATCCCTTCAAGGTGGTCGAGCGCGATGGCAAGCTCTATGGCCGCGGCACCTGCGACATGAAGGGCTTCAACGCGCTCGGCCTGGCGCTGGTGCCCGAGATGCTGAAGGCGAACCTGAAGCGTCCGATCCAGATCGCTCTCAGCTATGACGAGGAGGTCGGCCACCAGGGTGTCCCCTCGCTGATCGACGCGATGGGCCAGACCTTGCCGCCCGCCTCGGTCGTGTTCGTCGGCGAGCCAACCTCGATGCAGGTGGTAACCCAGCACAAGGGCGGCTGCAGCCTGACCACAAGGGTGCGCGGCTTCGAGGTCCACTCCTCCCTGGTCCACACCGGCGTCTCGGCCATCATGAACGCCGCCCGCCTGATCAACTGGCACTCAGATCGCATGGCCGAGAACCGCGCGGCGGCCGAGGCGAAGGGCGACGCGGCGCCCGGCATCCTGTTCACCCCGCCTTACACCACGCTCCACAACGGCCTGATCGAGGGCGGTACCGCTGGCAACATCACCGCGAAGGATTGCTGGTTCACCAGCGACATCCGCTGCCTGCCGAACGAGAACGGCGAGGACTGGCTGGCCCGCTACCGCGCCGAATGCGAGCGGGTCGAGGCTGATATGCGGGCCATCCGCCCCGAAACCGGTATCACCATCGACGTCCGGCTGTGCGCCCCCGGCTGCCGCAAGGAAACCGACGGCGCCGCCGAGCATTTGGCCCGCATGCTGACCGGCGACAACGGCGAGCACGCCGTCTCCTACGGCACCGAGGCAGGGCATTTCCAGAACCAGGGCGGCTACTCGACCTGCGTCTGCGGCCCAGGCTCGATCGAACAGGCTCATCAAGCCGACGAATTCATCACCATCGCCCAGCTTAACGCTGGCGAGGCGTTCATCCGCCGCCTGATCGGCCATCTCTCGGCTTGAACTTCAGGCCCAACCGAAAGTTCCCCAAATGCCCATCATCAACCGCATCGCCGACCTGCACGACGAGATCACCGAATGGCGCCGTGACCTGCACGAAAACCCCGAGCTTCAGTTCGACGTCCAC